>DASXMC010000492.1:0-3445 GCA_036495885.1 Allostellaceae bacterium
CGCCTCGGCATCGGCCTGCGGCGGCGGCACGTATGCCAGGATCAATTCGAACAACGGTGCGAGGTCCTGGCGCGGCGTGTCGAGATCGGCCACCGCCCAGCCGCTGCGCCCCGAGGCGAACACGGTCGGGAAATCGAGTTGCGCCTCGGTCGCGTCGAGAGCGGCGAACAGGTCGAAAATCTCGTTGTGCACTTCGACCGGGCGGGCGTCGGCGCGGTCGACCTTGTTGATCACGACAATCGGGCGCAGCCGACGCCGCAATGCCTTTGCCAGCACAAATTTGGTTTGCGGCATCGGCCCTTCGGCGGCGTCGACCAGCACCAAGACGCCATCGACCATGCTCAGGATGCGCTCGACCTCGCCGCCGAAATCGGCATGGCCCGGGGTGTCGACGATGTTGATACGCACGTCATGCCACAGCACCGAGGTGCACTTTGCGAGGATCGTAATGCCGCGCTCGCGTTCGAGCTCGTTGGAATCGAGCGCTCGTTCGGCGACCTGCTGGTTGGCGCGAAAGGCGCCCGATTGGCGCAGCATCGCATCGACCAAGGTGGTCTTGCCGTGGTCGACATGGGCGATGATCGCGATATTGCGAATATTCATGGTTCCAACACAGATCCGCGCCCCGGAGGGCGCGGGCTTCGCGCGGCGGTTTCGCTGATCTCGCTGTTTTTTGCAGCGAGACTACAGCCCTATCGGGAAATGCCGGCCTCGGCGATCAACTCTGCGAGTTTGCGCTCCGGCCGGGCACCAACATGGCTAATGATTTCGGCAGCGCACAAACTGCCGATCCCGCCACAATTGGGGAGCGGCAGCCCGCGGGTCAACCCATAGAGAAATCCGGCGGCGTAGAGATCGCCGGCCCCGGTGGTATCGACGACGCGCGCCACCGGTGCGGCTGCGACCGGGTGCTCGGCGCCGTCGGCGAGGATAACGCTGCCCTGGGCGCTGCGGGTCAGGGCGGCAACCCCAACATGGCCGCGCACCGCCGCCGCCGCGGCAGCGAACTCCGCGGTCTCGTAAAGCGAGCAGATCTCAACCTCGTTAGCAAAGAGGATATCGACATCGCCGGCCACGAGGTCGCGAAACGCGGCGCGATGACGTTCGACGCAGAACGGATCGGAGAGCGACAGCGCCACCTTGCGACCGGCTGAATGCGCGATTGCGGCGGCCTTGCGAAACGCCTGTTGCGCCAGAGGCGGATCGAACAGATAGCCTTCGAGATAGGTGACTTGGGCGGCACCAACGATTTCGGGGTCGATGTCGTCGGGGCCGAGGTCGGCGCAGGCTCCGAGATACGTGTTCATCGTGCGCTGGCCGTCTTGGGTGACCAGAATGAGGCAGCGCGCTGTGGGGGGACCGCTGGTTGCGGAGGGCGTGTCGAAACGAACGCCCTGTGCCGTCAAATCGTGGCGGAAAACCTGGCCCAGCACATCGTCGCGTACCTTGCCGATAAAGGCGCCGCCACCACCGAGCGAAGCGAGACCGGCCATCGTGTTGGCGGTCGATCCGCCCGACGCCTCGATCCCAGGTCCCATCATGTCGTAAAGTTCGGCGGCGCGCTTGCTGTCGATCAGCGCCATCGTGCCTTTAACCAGCCGCTCGCGTTCGAGGAATGCGTCGTCGGCATGGGCAATAACGTCGACGATCGCGTTACCGATGCCAAGCACATCAACCGGGGCTTTTACCATTGTGAATAATCACCTGAGGTCGCCGCACTGCGCGGAATATACCGGTGCTCGCAACGCTCGCAACCGCGCAACCCCCGATCGCTGTACCGTATGATATTTTTGGCGCGCGAAAAGCCGGCCAATCCCGAGGGCTTTGGCGGTCGGCCCTCACACCGCTCATTGCCGAGGGGCTATGGTATTCACGGATCATCAGCGCGTTCCCGCTCCCTTGATGGGGGCGGGTCAGGGTGGGGGTGGTGCTTCCGAGGGCTCCCCAGTTTGCAAAACGTGATCGGCGTCAGGCGATTTTGTGCTTCCGCGTGCTCGTTGCGGCAGTGTTCACCCCCTCCCAATCCCTCTCCCATCGAGGGGGAGGGCTTTGCGCCGTTGACCAAGCCGTTTCCATAAGTCATTCGTGGTGCGGTGAAAATTGTGTAAATCCCGTAGGCCGAGGGGATCGGTGGGAGTCGTGCCCATTGGGGCAAAGCACAAGGCGATGCCACGCCCAAAAATGAGGCGCAGCAAGCTGGTGGGGATCGTGGTTTGTTGCGCCGCCTGGGTTGGCGCCAGCAACGTGTTGCAAAGCGCCGTCAGTAGGGCTTCGGTAATCCCGGACCTGGCTGAACTTACCGCGGGCTCCGACACCGGTCTGCCGGATAGAGTCGCGGTGGGTGGATCGTTTATCGCGCAGGTCTCAGCGGTCGCCAAGCCGTGTAGTGATGCCGACGAATTTGGCCGCCCAACCGCGAGCTGTCAAAAGAAGGCCGAGCCCGCCGGCCCGGCCTCCCTCCCCTCACCCGATTTGCCGTTTGGTCCCGCCGCCGACACACTCGTCGCACCGTCCGAAATCTCGGCGGCCGCGAGCGACTTCGACTTTACCGCGACACGGTCATTCGACGGCTTGCAGACGCCGCCGAGCAGCATCACGCCCGAATTACTCGACGAGTTGATCGCGAGGCCCGACGAGGCGGACGATGCCGGCCCGTTCTGGAGCGGCAACGGCGACATCCTCCTCCACTACATGGTTCCGGCGCTGGCCATCCTGGCTTTGTCGATTGCCGGATTGCTGCTGCGCGAAGTGGTGCGCCGACGGCGTCGCGCCACATTGGCGCGACATATCAAGCGCAGCTTTGGCCGTTCTGCTCGCCGCCGGCTCGGCGCCTCGCCGCGGCCAAGCGATTGACCCGGTATCCAGACGCTTAGAACGTGTCGTCAATTTATTGATATTGGCAACTTCTCGAAGTCGCATTGGCCGGGCGTGGCCCGGCCATCCACGAGATGCCACCGAGGCCTACCCGGTTTCTCGTGGGTGCCCGGGCCAAGCCCGGGCAAGACGATATCTAGTCTTTCCAATACCGATCCGTGGCTAAATTGACGACACGCCTCAGAATCGATCGACCGCGGTGTAGATCAGATAGCAAAACAGAATTCCACCGAGCAGCATCAGCATTGCGACAAGCGTGATGTCGAGCCGCGTCCCGGGGCCCGGCCGGATGTCCTGGGCGTCGATGGCAAGGGTCGTCCTGCGAAAGCGGATAGCCGCGAACGCCATCATCACACCGCCGAGCACGATCAGCAACAGGCCGGCGGTGGTGCCGATAATCTGGCTCCCCACCCTGAGCGAGGATACCCCGAGCGACCGGGCGGCGATCCTCAGGAACAGGTCAAATTTCTGGACCAGAAATCCGAACGCCATGATCGCGATCGCGGTTCGCACCCAGGCAAGAAAGGTCCGCTCGTTCGCCGCATGGTCGCTGTAGCGCTCGATCATAATT
>DASXMC010000493.1:0-1591 GCA_036495885.1 Allostellaceae bacterium
CGAGCTGGCAGCCGCGGCCGGGAGTTTCCCGCTTCACGGTCGCCCCGAAATTGTCGATGTAAAACTTTGCGACCTTCTGCGGATCCTCTCTGGTCTTGATGTGGACGTGCCCAAGTTGCATGGCCATGCCCGTCTCCTCCGGTAGGGATTGTCCGAGGCCCGCCGATGCGGCGCCTGTCGCCGCAGCTTGGCAGCACGAGCACAGGAACTCAACCGATATTCCCGCCTACCGGCGGCGCTTGGTTCCGGCTGCCGCCATGAAACCCTTAGGGGCGCTGCCCCTCGGCGCGCGGCATTCCACCCAAAAAGACAGACGCGGTTTCGCCCGAAAAGGCGCGAAGACCGCGTTACTTTGCGGTCGCCGGGCTCTGGGCGCTTCAGCTGCACCCCGGCGTCGGCCCGGCAACCGCAAGCGATCTCATCGAACGGTTCTCGCGCGATGGCATCGCCGCCCCGGCGCTTGCGCGGTTTACGCCACCTGCCGCCGCATTAGTGCCGTGGCCGGAGTTTTGCTGCATGATTGAGCGCCTACGCGACGGCGGCGCCCCGTGGGGTAGCCAAGTCGGGCTGATCCGCGACTGGTATCAACCGCAGCTCGAACGGCCTTACGATTATGCCGCCACCCGCGCCGGAGACCTTCACCAGCTCGAGCAGATCGCCGCCGGCTACACCACCCGTGAGCGTTTTCTGACCGAGCTGACATTGGACCCGCCCGATGCGAGCGGCGCCGAATCCGGCCGCCCGCAACTCGACGAGGACTATCTGATCCTCTCGACCATTCATTCGGCCAAAGGGCAGGAATGGGACGCGGTCTTTGTTCTCAATCTCGTCGACGACTGCATTTCCTTCGGATATGGCGCGAGCGGCAAACCCGAGAGATCGACGAGGAGCGCCGGCTCCTCTATGTCGCGATGACCCGGGCACGCGAGCATCTTCATCTGCTGCAGCCGTCGCGCTTCTATCTTGCGCACCAGCACCGCCATGGCCGCGCTCACGTGATGGCGCCGCGCTCTCGCTTTCTGCCAGACGAGGTCCTCGGGCTTTTACCCGCCGCGCCACTGCCTCAGACCACACTGCCAATGAGATGCTGGCGGGACCGGTGGCGCCGGTCGACATCGGCGCCCGCCTGCGCGATATGTGGAGCTGATTCGGCTTAGCCCCATCACCGCCTCAGTGTGCGACGGTCCTCGAATGTCTCGCTCTCGATGGTCGGCGTTTTGAAGCCGCATCGCGTAAATCGAAGCCGCAAGGGGGTCGCTCGCGGTGCATGGGCCAGATCCGTACCCTATCGGGCGCGTCGAACGTTGTTGCCACAGCCAACCAAGGGGCAGACAATCGCGCCGCCGCCCCGCGAAGTTAGGGGCGGTACCAATCCCAACATCACGAGTGAAATGAGATCAGGATCAGATCAGCGGCCTCGCGGTCGCTTTAACGCAAACCGACCGTTTAAACAGCGACCGCAAGGGCCGCAAAACAATCAGACCTTCGACAGCAACGGACCCAACATCAAGATTCGCGGCAGCGCCTACCAGATATTCGAGCGCTACCTCGCCCTAGCGCGTGAAGCAACCGCGAGCGGCGATCGAATTGA
>DASXMC010000494.1:0-6116 GCA_036495885.1 Allostellaceae bacterium
CGCCAGTCCGTTGGCGCGGCGCATGGCCCAGCAGGCCGGCCTCGACCTCGCCGCGATAACCGGTTCCGGCCCACAAGGGCGGATCGTCAAATCCGATGTCGAAGCCGCGGTCTTGGCGGCCCGCCCGCGGGCAGCAGCGCCACCCGCGGCCTTGCCCCGCCCCGCCGCATCGCTGCCGCCTGCGCCGTCACCGGCAGGCGCGCCGGCGCCGCTCGCGTCGAAGGAGCGGGTGCTGGCTTTGGCCGGGAACCCGCCTTATGCGGAGCGGTCGCTCACCGCGATGCGCCGGGTTATCGCGCGGCGGCTGACCGAATCAAAGCAGACCGTTCCGCATTTCTATCTGACGGTCGATTGCGAAATCGACGAGCTGTTGAAATTTCGCGCCGAGCTCAATGCTAAATCCCCCTCCCAACGCTCATCCGCGATCCGCGGGTCAAGCCAAGGGAGGGAAGGGGAGGGGAGGGGTTACCGCATCTCGGTCAACGACTTTGTGATCCGCGCCGCTGCCCTGGCCTTGCGCCAGGTGCCGGCGGCAAACGCGTCGTGGAGCGACGAAGCGATCCTCCAATGGGATACGGTCGACATCGCCGTCGCGGTGGCGCTCGACGACGGGCTGATCACGCCGATCGTCAAGCAGGCCGACCGCAAGGGGCTGGCGACGATTGCCAACGAGACCAAAGACCTTACCGCCCGCGCCCGCTCCGGCAAACTCAAGCTCGAAGAATTTCAGGGCGGCACCTTCTCGGTTTCCAATCTCGGCATGTTCGGGGTCCGCGAGTTTGCCGCGGTGATCAACCCGCCGCATGGCGGCATTCTCGCGGTCGGCGCCGGCGAGCAGCGCCCGGTCGTAAAAAACGATGCGCTCGCGGTCGCCACCGTCATGAGCTGCACGCTCTCATGCGATCACCGCGCCGTCGATGGTGCGGTCGGCGCGCAATTTCTCGCCGCCTTTAAAAAGCTCGTCGAAGACCCGCTGACGATGCTGCTGTGAGCGACGATGTTATGCCGGACCGCGGGCGTCCCGCCCGCAGCGGGCGGGACGCCCGCGCTCCGAAGAGAATATCTAGATGGCCGATAATTCGTTTGATCTGATCGTTGTCGGGGGCGGCCCGGGGGGCTATGTCGCGGCAATCCGCGCGGCCCAGCTCGGCATGAAGGCGGCTGTCGTCGAGCGCGAGCATCTGGGCGGCATTTGCCTCAATTGGGGGTGCATTCCAACCAAGGCATTGCTGCGCAGCTCAGAGATCGCCCATATTTTGCACCATCTCGATCAGTACGGCTTTTCGGCCAAGGACATCCATTACGACGCAGGTAAGGTCGTCGCCCGCTCGCGCGCCGTTGCCAAGCAATTGTCGAACGGCGTCGCTTATCTTTTGAAAAAAAACAAGGTCGAGGTGTTCGACGGCCAGGGCCGGCTCGCCGGCAAAAATCGTCTGGCGGTCGAAAAGAACGGCGCGCCGGTTGCCGAGCTCACAGCCCCTCACATCATTTTGGCCACCGGGGCGCGGGCGCGCGCCCTGCCGGGGATCGAAGCCGATGGCGAGCGGGTATGGACCTACAAGGAGGCGATGATCCCGCCCGCCATCCCGGAATCCCTGCTGGTCGTCGGCTCGGGGGCCATCGGCATCGAATTCGCGAGCTTCTATCGCGATATGGGAGCTGAGGTCACGGTTGTCGAAGTGCTCGACCGGGTGTTGCCGGTCGAGGACGAAGAGATCTCTGCTTTCGCCCGCAAATCCTTTGAAAAACAGGGGATCAAGATCCACACCGGTGCTGCTGTAACCGGGCTCGCGCGCAATGGCGAGCAACTAACCGCCCGGATCGAAACCGGCGGAAAGGCGAGCGAGGTGGCGGTCGAAAAGGTAATCCTTGCCGTCGGCATCGTCGGCAATGTCGAGAACATCGGGCTCGAAAACACCGCCGTCAAAGTGGAGCGCACGCACGTCGTCGTCGACGAGTGGCTGCGCACCGGCGAACCCGGCATCTACGCGATCGGCGATCTGGTCGGCCCGCCCTGGCTCGCGCACAAGGCGAGCCACGAAGGCGTGATCTGCGTCGAGCACATCGCCGGGGTCAACGACGTGCATCCGCTCGACATCCACAATATCCCGGCCTGCACCTATTGCCGCCCGCAGGTGGCGAGCGTCGGGCTGACCGAAGCCGTCGCGCGCGATGCCGGCTATGAGGTCAAAATCGGGCATTTCCCGTTTATCGGCAACGGCAAGGCGATCGCCTATGGCGAGCCTGAAGGCATGGTCAAGACCGTGTTCGACGGCAAGACCGGCGAGCTGCTTGGCGCGCACATGATCGGCGCCGAGGTCACCGAGCTGATCCAGGGCTATACCATCGCCAAGACCCTGGAGACGACCGAGGCCGACTTGATCCGCACGATCTTTCCGCACCCGACGATCTCGGAGACGATGCACGAGGCCGTGCTCGACGCCTACGGCCGCGTCATCCACTTTTAGCGCACACCGCGACAGAGGGCGCTTCGGCCCGCCCGCTGCACATCCGCCGCACCCGCGCATCCCGAAACCTGTCAAAACTGTCATCCGCCTGTCATCAAACCGGGATTTACTCCCGGCCCGATTGATGCCGGGCAAGCGGCCCCGGCGCGGCAGAGAGAAAAGAAGGATGATGTTGATGGGTCGCTGGATCTTGGCCGGCTGGATCGCGTCGGCGCTTGCCGCTACGGCGGCATTCGCCGCCGAACCAGGCGACTGCCCGAACGGCGGCACAGTCCGCTTTGGCGTCGAGCCCTATGACACCGCGGCCCGCCTGGTCCCAATTTACCACAAGCTTGGAGAGCTGATCGGCGACAAGCTTGGCTGCAAGGTCGAGGTTTTTGTCGCGACAAACTACAACGCCGAGATCGAAGCGATGCGCAACGGCAAGCTCGAAATCGGCGAATTCGGGCCGCTCGGTTATGTGCTCGCTCATCAAGTAGCAAAAGCCGAAGCTGTCGGCGCCTTTGGCACTGCGGACGGCAAACCCGACACTTATTGGGCGAGCATCGTCACCTACCCGGGTTCGGGCATCAAGACCGTCCCCGAGATCAAGGGACATAGCTTCGCATTCTCCGACCCGGCCTCGACCTCGGGACATTTGATTCCGGCCTACGGCATGCGCCTATCCGGGCTCGACCCCGACAAGGATGTGCGCGGGATTTTCGCGGGGAGCCATACCGCGTCGTTCGAGGCACTCTACAACCACAAGGTCGACGCCGGCGAGCTCAACAGCCAGCAGCTCGAATCCGCCAAGCAGCGCGGCCATTACAAGGATGGCGACCTGATCTTTCTGTGGAAATCCGCCCCGATCCCGACCGACCCGTTCGCGGTGCGATCCGATCTTCCCGCGGATTTCAAAAAACGAGTCGTCGAAGTGCTGCAGACCCTCGACCTGTCGACGCTCGACCCGGCGGATCGAAAGATCATGATCGGGGCCGGCATAACCCGGCTGGTGCCGCAGACCGACGGCGCCTATGACGGCATCCGGGTTCTCGTCAAGACGCTCAACATCAACCTCGAAAAGCTCAGTTGACCGGATCGGCCCGGCCGGAGGGCGCGATGCTGCGCGTCTGCGGCCTGACGATGAGCTATCCAAACGGTAAGCTGGCGCTGGCCGATTTTGAGCTCAACGTCGCGGCCGGCGAGGTGGTGGTCGTGCTGGGCGGCAATGGCAGCGGCAAGACGACGCTGCTACGTTGCATCTCTCGCACCTTGCGTCCGAGCGCCGGAGCAATCTGGCTCGACGATGTCGATCTCGCACCACTTTCGGGCGAACGCCTGCGTCGGGCGCGCCTGCCGGCGGCGATGATCTGGCAGCATGCGAGCCTGGTGCGGCGGCGCAGCGTGTTGAGCAATGTCGCCATGGGCGCTCTTGGCCGCTATAGCGGGATGTGGACAGCGCTCGGCGGGCTGCCGGCGATCGAGCGTCGCGCCGCCTATGATCATCTGAGCGCGGTCGGCCTTGCAGCGCTCGCCGGTCAGCGTGCCGGCACGCTCTCCGGAGGGCAGGCGCAACGGGTCGCGATTGCCCGCGCGCTCGCCCAGCAGCCTCGAGTGCTGCTCGCCGACGAGCCGGTGGCGAGCCTCGACCCCGCGGCGGCGGACGAGATCATGCGGCTGCTGCGCGATCTCGCGACCCATGATCACCTCGCGGTACTGTGCGTCCTGCACCAGGTTGAGCTGGCTTATGGCTATGCCGACCGGGTCGTCGGCATCCGTGACGGCAGGATTGTGTTTGATCGGCCGTGCACCGACCTGCCCCGCGACGCCGTCCGCGAGCTTTATCTGAGCGAGGCGGCTTGAGCCTTGGCGCGGCCGCCCCGCACCTCGCCGAGCGGAGCTGGACCGATGCAATCCGCGTAGCGGTGCGCCTAGTATGTGCCGTCGCATTGATGTTGATCGTGATCCAGGCGGCCATCGTCGTCCGGGCGCGGCCGCAGGATTTGATCACCGGCGCCTACGGTATGGCCGACATCATCCGGCGGGCAATGCCGCCCGACTTTTCCAAAATCGATGAGGTCTGGTGGCCGGCGCTCGAGACGATCGACCTTGCCATATTCGGGACCCTCGGCGGCGTGATCATGGCGGTTCCGCTCGCTATCCTCGCCGCCGTCAACGTCACGCCGTCGCGCGCTCTCTATTACGCCTCGCGCGGCCTGATCGGTTTTGCCCGCGCCGTGCCCGATTTGGTCTGGGCGTTGCTGTTTGTCACCGCGGTCGGCCTCGGACCCTTTCCCGGGGCTCTCGCACTTTCGGTTCACTCGATCGGAATGCTCGGCCGCCTCTTTGCCGAGACGATCGAGAACATGGACATGGCGCCGATCGATGCGCTGGCCCTGACCGGCGCCCGCCGCGTCCAGATCTTTACCCACGGCATCATCCCGTCGATCCTGCCTTCGCTGCTCGGCATAGCGCTCTACCGGCTCGACGAGAACATCCGCTCCTCGGTGGTGCTGGGCTTTGTCGGCGCCGGCGGGATCGGTTTCGAGCTGCTGTCGGCGATGAGCCTCTTTCAATACCAGCTGGTTTCGCTGTTGCTGATTGTCACCTTTGTGATTGTGATTGCCGCCGAGCGCCTTTCGGCGGTGCTGCGCGCGCGCCTCGGGTGATTGGATCGGCTGGCGAAGCAGCGCGGCCCCTCATAAAGTCGCCGGCCATTGGACGGAGCTACGGAATGACGAATTTCGATCCGGCAGAGATCGCCTATGTTCCGACAACGGGCGTGCGCCGGGCGCACGAAACACCGCTCGTCGCGGCGAATGATCAAACCCTTCAAGGGTATGGGTGCCTCGTCGACGCGCCGAACGACTTTCCGATCGAGATCGTCCGTTGGCCGGCTCAAGGTTGGCGACCGATCGATGCGAACTCCGGCAATCAGGGCGGTGTCGCTGAGGGCGTGTTCGAATTCTGGTGGAAGGGAGAGACCCTCTACGCGCGGAACAACGCCGTCGGCGACAGCTACCTGTTTGGTTGGAGCAACTGGCCGGAAGAGGCGATAAGCCAAGGTCCGGCAAAACCGCGGCGGCGCGCGCTGATTTGGCGCGCCAATTATCATCCCGATGGCGGCCAGCTGTTCTGGCCGTTGCGCGGCCAGAGCTTTGTCGTGCCATTGGCGCTGCCGGGGGACGATGTGACGCCCGAGCGGTTCGTGTCCTTCTGGTGCGACGGCGGAAGCGGTCTTTATCTCCATCCGAACGTCTGGCACGGTGCCGTCGTGCCGCTCGACGAGCATGCCGAGTTCTTGGACCGCCAAGGTCGTGTCCATGCCCGCGTTTCGGTCGATTTCGCAAAGGAGTTCGGCTGCTATCTCGCGGTGCCGATGCAGCGACCCACCGCGTAGCCGGCGAGAGGTGCTCCCGTGGAGCGCTCAATTCCCGCGGCGAGTGCTGCGACTGGCCCATAGGTCAAACCGGCCTCCATCGGGGCTGCGGTTCGGGCGATGTGCTTGACGCAAATGGGCCGGCCATCCACTTCTAGCCGATCATGACATCCTTCGGGCCGGTACCCTCACTGCGACATCCCGAAAAGGCTCATCGGCCCGACAGTCCGATCCTGCGCAAGCCCGACTGGCTGCGCGTCAAAGCCCCAGGTTCGCCGGAATACCGTGCA
>DASXMC010000495.1:0-1581 GCA_036495885.1 Allostellaceae bacterium
CGTCGGAAATGTAACGGCGACCGTCGGCAACCCGGTCGCCGCTGCCACACTGCCGGCCGGCACGATCGTGGTGCCGGCCAGTCAGTTCGGCCAACCGATCTCCGTGCAATTCACCTCAAGCTCGAGCTTTAACGTCTTATCCAGCGCCAATTCGGTGATCGCCTCGGGGACCCTTGACCCGAATTCGGGGGCGCAGATCGCGATCGCCTATCCGTCGACGGGGCCCGCTGGCGAGGTCGTGCCCATAACCCTGTCGGCGGGAACGGCGACCGCGGGCGATAGCTTCACATTGACCCCAGGCGGGTCCGGCAGCAACGGCAACATCGTCGGTCTCGCCGGGCTCGCCAACCAGACGCTGCTGTCCGGCCAGACGTTCGGTAATTACTATGGCGCCCTGGTAACGAATGTCGGCAACAGCGGTCAGGAAGCACAATTGACCGCTCAGGCGACCCAGGCGGTGCTGACGCAAACGCAAAATAGCCAGCAATCGGTCTCCGGCGTCAACCTCGACCAGCAGGCGGCCGATCTGGTCGGCTATCAACAGGCGTACCAGGCGGCGGCAAAGGTGATCGCCACGGCCCAGACCCTGTTTCAGACCCTGCTGACCGCCCTGCAGACAGCCTAGGTGTTTGTTTGATGCAGATCAGCACAAACGAGTTTCTGCTCGGTTCGCTCGGCGATTTGTCGGCGCAAGAGAGCAACCTCAATCAGCTCAATACCGAGATTGCAACGGGTCAGACGATGCTGGACGCCGCCAGCAATCCCGCCGGCGCGGGCGAAGCGCTGGGCCTAGCGAGCGGGATCAATCGGCTGACCTACGATGCCGGCAATGCTCACGCCGCGACGCAACAGCTTCAAAGCGGGCTCGGCGTCCTGCAGCAGGTCAGTACGCTCCTCGATCAGCTCCGCCAGACCGCGGTGCAGGGGGCGAATACCGGGAACACGACGGCGACCCGCCAGGCGCTCGTCAGCACGGCGCAAAGTGGGCTGCAGCAACTCGTTCAGCTCGCCAATTCGCAAGGTACAGACGGCCGCTACATTTTCGCCTGCAGCAACAGCAATACGGCACCATTTACGACGCTCCCAAACGGACAGATCGCGTTCACCGGCGATGGCGCCACCAATCTGCTCGAGGTGGCGCCATCGCTGACGGTGCCGGTGTCGATTTCAGGCGGCAGCATTTTCGAGAATATTCCGGCGGGCAACAACGGCGTAGCGGTGACCGCGGCCGCCGCCAACTCCGGCACCGCCTATGCCGTCGTGCAAGGTGTGGCCGATCCTAGCCAGCTGACGGCGGAAGAGCTGGCCGGCACACAACTTGCCATCGCCTTTTCGGCAGGAGCCGGCGGCGGCCTCGACTACACCGTTACGAGCGGCATCGGGAGCCCGGGAAGCGCGGGCTTTTCGGCCAGTGCCGCTACCGTGGCCTCGGGCAGCTTCACTGCCGGTTCGGATCTGCAGTTCGGCGGCTTGGATATCGCGATCACCGGGTCGCCGGCGGCGGGAGATCAGTTCGTCGTGCAGCCCGCCGCCACGTCGAGCCTCTTTCAGACCGTCCAGGGTCTGATTTCCGCACTCGGC
>DASXMC010000496.1:0-3512 GCA_036495885.1 Allostellaceae bacterium
GCAGACGCAGCGGCCGGCACAGCGGGTTAAAAAAGGCCCGCCGCGCACTCTCTGCGGCCGCGCGAAAGAACGGATCGGCGGCGGCGCGTCCCTGATCGACGATGGTCGCCTGCTGCACATTGCCATCGGGCATGACCGCGAGCCTGATCTCGACCACGAGGTCGGGGGCGTCGCGCGCGCCAGCCGGGATGTTCCAGCAACGCGAAATCTGCTCGCGCACCATGTCCATTTCACTGGCGCTCAACTGGCTTCCGAGCGGCGCGCGCGGCTGTGCAGATGCCCGCCCGGCAGCCGCATGAGCGGCTTGCGGCGGTGCGTCGGGCGATGCCGGCGCATCCCGCGCCGCCAAGTTGCGCAATAGCGCATCGAACTGGCCAGGAAGATATTTCTTGGCCTGGGCTCTAGCCTCGGCGCTCGCCATCTGCTGCGGCCGTCCCGGGGGCGGGTTTGGCGCCGCAGCCTCGACTGCTGGTTTTGGCGGCCGCGGGGGCGGTGCCGGCTTGGGTTTGGGTAACGGCGGTGGGGGAGGCAATTCCGCCGGCTTTGGCGGTTCTGCCGTCGCTGCCGCGGGTCGGGGAGGTAACGGCTTTGACTGCGGCGGGGCTGGCGCAGGAGGTTCGGGCGGCGCCTCGGCGGCCGAAGGGGGCGGCGCCGGCTTCGGCGGCGTCGGCTCGGGTGCGGGCTTTTCGGCCGGCGGTCCGGGTATTGGCGGTTCGAGCTTCGCCTCTCGCTCGGGCAGGTTCGGGTTGGGGTGGGTCGCGCGAGTCTGCGGCCCCATCGTTACCAGCTGAACCGCGATCGGCATTTCTTGGGGTGTGGGCGGGTGAAACAAAATCGGCAGGCCGAAGATAAAAACCGTACCCAGAACCAGATGCAGCGCCGCCGAGAGGGCCAAACCGCGACCGCCGATGCCGTCCGGCAGGGGTGGCGGGAATTCCGCCGGCGGCAACGGGACCGATTGGGCGGCGGCCAAGCTCATCGCTGAGGGCGCGGGCAGGACGGTCAATGCTTGCCCGCCGCCAGGCCGGCTGCGGCCGGCACCGTATTGGCCGCGGCCTTCGCCGGCATGCCTTTTGGCGATTCGGCAATCAGGGAGACCTTGCGGTAACCGGCCGCGCTGATCAGGCTCATGACCTCGAGCACCCGGCCGTAATCGATCGATTTATCGGCTCTGACATAGACCAGAGCGTCGGGATTTTCGCCGGTTATCGCCTGCAGCCGCGGCACCAGCGTCTCAGTTACGACGTCGCTGTCCTGGATAAAAATATGGCCTTCGGCATTGATCGAGATAACGAGCGGCTCCTTGGGATCAGTGATCGGCGGCGCCTGAGTTTGTGGCAGATCGACCGGAACGCCGACCGTCAGTAGCGGTGCTGCGACCATGAAGACGACAAGCAACACCAGCATCACGTCGACCAGCGGGGTCACATTGATTTCGGCCATCGGCCGGTAGCGCCCCCGCAGCCGGGCGTTGCCGCGAAGGGTCGACAGCGCCATGGTTTAAGGCCTTTCGTCGAGTTGGCGCGACAGGATCGCGCTGAACTCTGAAGCAAAAGCTTCGAGCCGGCCGGCGTAGCGCCCAAAATCGGTGGCGAGCTTGTTATAGGCGATAACCGCCGGGATTGCGGCAACCAGCCCGAGAGCGGTGGCAAACAGCGATTCGGCGATCCCGGGGGCGACGACCGCGAGGCTGGTGTTCTTCGACGCGGCAATGGATTGGAAGCTGTCCATAATCCCCCAGACCGTGCCGAAAAGGCCAACAAAGGGTGCCGTCGCGCCGACCGTCGCGAGAAATGCCATGAAGCGCTCCACCCGCTCCATCTCGCGGCCCACGGTGACGTTCATGACGCGCTCGATGCGCTGCTGCAGGCTTGCGCGCATGATCGCAGTGCCGAGAAGGCCCTTTGCGGCGCTGCGCCGCCATTCGCGCATGGCAGCGGAAAACACGGCGGTCATGGGGTCAGGCGGGCGCTGGCCGACGCGCTCGTAAAGATCGTCAAGCGAGCCGCCCGACCAGAAGCTTTCTTCGAAATTCACTGCTGCATGATGCAGGCGGCGGAGGCGTATCACCTTGTCAAAGATCACCGCCCACGACCAAAACGATGCCAACAACAAGATCAGCATGACGATTTTGACAATGGCATCGGATTGCAGGAACAGTGCGATGATCGATAAGTCATGAGGAACCGTGCCAGCGAGCGGCAGGGCTTCGAAAGCGGTTTGCTGCATGGTGTGAACCTTTTATGGCGTCTTTTTGACGGTGGTAGTCATCACACCGCCTCGGCTTCATCCGACAGCGGCAGGCCCGCGAGAAGATCGAGTTGAGCCGGCAACGCAGCCGGCATCGGCAGGTCAAGATGACGGAAGGAAAGCCGGGTCAGGAGCCGCCCGCGCGGCGTGCGCTGGACAAATCCTTCCTGTATCAAAAAGGGCTCGATGACGTCTTCGATTACATCGCGCTCGTCGCCGAGTGCCGCGGCAATCGTCTCAACTCCGACCGGGCCGCCGCCATAGCGCTCGGCAACGCAGCGCAGATAGCGCCGGTCCATCCCGTCAAGCCCACAGCGGTCGACATCGAGCCGAAGCAGCGCCGAATCTGCGGCCGCGGCGTCGACGGCGGACAATCCCGCGACCGCAGCAAAGTCGCGCACCCGGCGCAACAGGCGCATCGCAACCCGCGGCGTACCGCGAGCGCGGCGCGCGATTTCGCGCGCCCCATCCCCCAGCAAGTCAAACGCCAACAGTTGTGCCCCGCGGGCGACGATCACCGCCAATTCGGCGGGCTCGTAAAAGATAAGGCGCAGCGGAATCCCGAAACGCTCACGTAATGGCCGACTGATCAGCCCCGACCGGGTTGTCGCCCCGATCAATGTGAAGCGCGGCAGATCGATACGGATCGAACGCGCCCCCGGACCTTCGCCGATGATCAGATCGAGCTGGAAATCCTCCATCGCCGGGTAAAGGATTTCTTCGACCGTCGGCGCCAGCCGGTGGATTTCGTCAATGAACAGAACATCACGGGGCTGCAGATTGGTCAGCAATGCGGCAAGATCGCCGGCCCGCTGGATGACCGGACCGGAGGTGGTGCGAAACCCGACTCCCATTTCGCGTGCCACGATCTGGGCCAAGGTGGTTTTGCCGAGCCCGGGCGGGCCCGACAGCATGACGTGATCGAGCGCTTCGGCGCGGGTCTTCGCTGCTTCGATGAAGATCCGGAGATTATCGCACAAGGCGCGCTGTCCGACGAATTGGGCCAGACTCTGCGGCCGCAACGTCGTTTCGGCCACATCGCCTTCGTTAACCGCGGCATCGACGAGGCGCGGTTCGCTTTCGCTCATGACGGAGCCCCGGGTGCAAGCTCCCGCAATCCGGCGCGGATCAAAGCTTCGGCTGGTGCTGCGGCGCCGAGCCGGCGGGCCGCCGCCGCCACCGCGCCAAACGCTTCGGCGCGGCGGTAGCCAAGGTTGACCAGAGCCGAGACGGCGTCGGCGGCCGGACCCTCGCCGATCGGC
>DASXMC010000497.1:0-4688 GCA_036495885.1 Allostellaceae bacterium
GCAAAGAACAGCCCGAGCTGGATGAAGACGAGAAGAATCGCCATAAACATTCCGGCGAGGGCCAGCGCCGTTCGCCCTTTGTCGTCGGTCAGGATTCGCCAAGCGAGTGCGAAACTCACGCGTGTCCGATCCCCCGATCTCGAATCGTCTGATGCACCGGTCCGGCCCCTCCCGCATCGATTATAGACAATTATCGAGAACCCTGGACCGATTTCAGAAATCAATGAAGGACACCAACCGGCTTCGCACGGCAAGTACGCGATCTTACGGCGACCGCCGAGCCCAATTGGGCCCACTCTTCGCCGATCCTATACGCAGATTCCCTATACATTTTGCGCCGCCGTTCTTGCGCGGGAGGTCAGTCGACGCACTCCCGGTCACAGCGCCGCCGGGAGCAGTCGGACGACCGCATCAAGAAAACCGACAGATGAGTGGGCGGGAACTCCTATTCAGGGTAGAGGCGTTCCAGCATCGCGATGGCTTGGACCGAGGACCCATTGATCACGGGAATAGGATCATGAAGCTTCTGGCCGGCCTGTCATCCGAGGGTGACGAGCTGCCGCAAGCCGCCGACCAGCGGCGGCTTGTGCTCGGTTTCGAGGCCTGGGACGAGGCGCTCGCCGCAGGCGCTGGGTGTCGAGCGGCCGAGGCGGCGCAGGAGTGGAGCCGGTCACCGCAAGGCAAAAGGCTGCTGGCGTCGATTTTCGGCAACAGTCCGTTTCTGAGCGGGCTCGCCGTCCGGGAGTGGCGATTTCTGACCCGTCTCGTCGCCGGAGGGCCCGAACTGCTGTTCGAGGAGATTGCAGCGACGGCCGAAGACAAAACCGATCGCAGCGAGGAAACACCGGCGCTGATGCGGCGATTGCGAATAGCCAAACGGCGGACGGCGCTGCTGGCCGCGGTTGCCGAACTTGTCAGCGCCTGGACGCTCGAACAGCAGACCCAGGCGCTGAGCCGGTTTGCCGTGGCCGCTATCGGCGCTGCGATCCGCCATCTGCTGCGCGCGGCGGCATCGAGGAAGCAGATAGCGCTCGCCGATCCCGCCGATCCCGAGCGCGACAGTGGATTGATCGTGCTCGGCATGGGCAAGCTCGGCTCCGCCGAATTGAATTATTCGAGCGATATCGATCTGATCCTGTTCTTCGATCCGGGAACCTCGCGCGGCGCTCCGCGCGACGGCGTGCAGTCGTTCTATAACCGGCTAGCGCGCGAGCTGGTGCGCGTCCTCGAAGAACGCACTGGCGACGGCTACGTCTTCCGCACCGATCTGAGGCTGCGTCCCGACCCGGGTTCGACCCCGCCGGTCATGTCGGTGGCGGCGGCGATGACCTATTATGAGACCGTCGGCCAGAATTGGGAGCGAGCCGCGCTGATCAAGGCGCGCCCGGTCGCCGGCGATCATGCCGCGGGCGAGAGGTTTTTGCGTGGATTGTGGCCTTTTGTCTGGCGCCGCCACCTCGATTTCGCCGCTCTCCAAGACATTCACTCGATCAAACGCCAGATCAATGCCCATCGCGGCGGCGGCCGCATTGCGGTCGCGGGGCACGACATCAAGATCGGTCGCGGCGGCATCCGCGAGATCGAGTTTTTTGCCCAGACGCAACAGCTGATCTGGGGCGGCCGCATGCCAGAATTGCGGGTGCGCGCGACCTGCGAGGCCTTGCGCCGGCTCGCCGAGGCGGGTCATATCGACCGGGCAGCGGCGGCAGCCCTGACCGATGATTACCGGTTTCTGCGCCGGCTCGAGCATCGTTTGCAAATGGTCGACGACGCGCAGACGCATCGCCTGCCCGCTGACCCCGAGGGCATTGCCCATATCGCAACCTTTCTCGGCTATCGTGCTCCCGATCGGTTTGGCGAGGATCTGACCGCGCATTTGAGCTCGGTCGAGCGGCATTACGCCGAGTTGTTCGAGCAGGCGCCGAGCCTTGCCGGCCCCGGGAACCTAGTTTTTACCGGGACCGAAGACGACCCCGACACTTTGACCACCTTGGCAGGGTTTGGCTTTGTTCACCCGGCTGCCGTCACCGCGCTGGTGCGTGGCTGGCATCACGGCCGCATGCGCGCCATGAGGAGCCAGCAGGCGCGCGAGATCCTGACCGAGCTCGTGCCGCAACTGTTGCGCATCTTTGGTGCGACGGCGCATCCGGACGAGGCGTTGCGGCGGTTCGACCAATTTCTGTCCCGGCTGCCCGCGGGAGTGCAGCTGTTCTCGCTGTTCCACGCCAATCCCGGGCTCTTGGCGCTGGTTGCGGACATCATGGCGGGGGCGCCGCGCCTCGCCGAGCGGCTGGCGCAGCATCCGGCTTTGCTCGATGCGGTCTTGACCCGTGAATTCTTTGCCGCAATTCCCGAGCAGCCGGTCCTTGCCGCCGATCTCGACCGGATGTTGCGCGCGGCCGCCGATTTCGCCGACATCCTCGATGCGCTGCGCCGCTGGGCCGGCGAGCGGCGGTTCCAGGTCGGCGTGCAGTTGTTGAGGGGTGCGATCGACGGCAGGGCTGCGGGCAAGGCGCTGGCCGACATTGCCGAAACCGCCCTGGCAGCACTCGTCCCGGCGGTCGAGGACGATTTTGCCCGGCGTCATGGGCGGGTCCCGAGCGGCGCATTCGCGATCATCGGTATGGGCCGCCTCGGCAGCCGTGAGATGACGCTCGCGTCGGATCTCGATCTCATTCTGATCTACGACGCCGCTCCCGATGCAACCGCCTCCGACGGCGCGCAACCACTCCCGATTTCGGCCTATTACGCGCGGTTGAGCCAACGGCTGATCGGGGCAATCACCGCACCCACCGCGGAGGGGCCGCTTTATTCCGTCGATATGCGGCTGCGGCCCTCGGGCTCGTCGGGGCCGATCGCGTCGAGTCTGGAGAGCTTCGATCATTATCAGCGCATATCGGCCTGGACCTGGGAGCACATGGCATTGACGCGGGCGCGCACGGTCGCCGGTGCTGCAGACTTGCGTCGGCGAATTGACGAGACCATCGACGCGGTTCTGCGCCTGCCGCGCGACTCGCAGCGGGTGGCGGCCGATGTCGCCGACATGCGACGACGGATTGCCGCCGAAAATCCGCGGCCGCCACTGTGGGACCTGAAGCACCGCCGCGGCGGTCTCGTCGATCTCGAATTCATCGCTCAAGGTTTGATGCTGTCCTGCGCCGCCGCCAAGCCGCAGGTATTGCACCGCGCGACCATCGACGCGCTGCGGGCGCTGGGTGCCGCGGGGGTGCTCCCGCGGGCGGCCGAACGCGCGCTCTGCGCCGCCGCAGCCTTGTTGCAAAATGTCCATTCGCTGTTGCCGTTGATCGGCGAGAGCGGCGGGCGGGAAGACGTGCTGGCGGAGGCCGACGCGGCGACCCTGGCGCGGTGCGCGGGTGCGGTTGACTTCGCCGGGCTCGTCGCAGATATCACTGCCGCCGTGGTGAATGTTCGCCGCTGGTACCAGCGGCTGATCGCCGACCCGGCGGCGCGCACCGTGTCCGAAAACGGCTGAACCGGCAGGAGACAGCACGAGATGAGTGTCGAACCCGGCCAGAAAGCTCCCAATTTCACATTGCCGACCGACGGCAACAGCACCGTCACCCTCTCCGATCTCGTCGGCAAAAAGGTGGTGCTGTATTTTTACCCCAAGGACGACACCTCGGGCTGCACTGCCGAAGCCTGTGGCTTTCGCGACTCCTTCCCCGATTACGGCCAGACCGGCGCTGTCGTCATCGGCATTTCAAAGGATTCGGTCGCCTCGCACGACAAGTTCAAAAACAAGCACCAACTGCCATTTGTCCTCGCCTCCGACAGCAGCGGCGAGGTCTGCGAGAAATACGGCGCCTGGGTCGAAAAAAGCATGTACGGCCGGAAGTATATGGGGATCGACCGCAGCACGTTTCTGATCGACGCGACGGGCACTGTCCGCGGCGTGTGGCGCAAGGTTCGGGTGCCGGGCCATGTCGCGCAAGTGCTGAAAGCGGTCCAAGCGCTCTGAATAGAGGGAGTCTGACCGCGGGCGCGGTCGCGATCCTCAACACCGCGGACCCGGCGAGGAAGGCCGCGGCGAGTGCGGCGCTGGCTGCGGCATGGGTGGAAGGGGGAATGCCGATCGGCGATTGTTCGCCGCCCGCGCACCCGGCGCGGCCGCTGCGCCCCGAGCTGCTGCCGCCGCGCGCGATGCCGCGGCGACGGAATTTCGGCTCCACCGCCGGCCGCACGGCATTGCTGCACGCGCTTGCTCACATCGAGCTCAACGCGATCGACCTCGCTTGGGACATCATCGCGCGCTTTGCCGCAAGCGGCGTCCCGCCCGCCTTCTTTGATGATTGGGGCGGCGTCGCCGCCGAGGAGGCGCGGCATTTCCTGCTGCTCTCGGAGCGGCTTGGCGCTTTTGGCACATCCTACGGCGATTTGCCGGCCCATGACGGGCTGTGGGAAGCAGCCGCCGCAACCGCCGGCGATTTGCTCGCGCGCCTCGCCGTCGTGCCGCTCGTGCTCGAGGCCCGTGGGCTCGATGTGACGCCGGCCATGGCCGCACGCCTGGAGCGCGCCGGCGACCCGCAAAGTGCCGCCGTCCTGCAGCTAATCTACGAGCAAGAGATCGGCCATGTCGCGATCGGCCGGCGCTGGTTCGATTTTCGGTGCCGCGCCGAAGACTTGATCCCGGCGCAGGTTTTTCACGATCGTGTGACCCGATTTTTCAA
>DASXMC010000498.1:0-3265 GCA_036495885.1 Allostellaceae bacterium
CGACATCATTCGCTTGGTGTTGGCGATCGCACGCGCCGGGTTGAGGCCCTTCGGGCAGGCGCTGGTGCAGTTCATGATCGTATGGCAGCGATAGAGGCGGAACGGGTCCTCGAGCCGATCGAGGCGCTCGCCGGTGCGCTGGTCGCGGCTGTCGGCGAGCCAGCGGTACGACTGCAATAGGATTGACGGGCCGAGATATTTATCCTGGTTCCACCAATAGCTCGGGCAGGAGGTCGAGCAGCAGAAGCACAGGATACACTCCCACGAGCCGTCGAGTTTCGCGCGCTCCTCGGGCGACTGCAGGCGCTCGCGGTACGGCGGCGGCTGGTCGTTTTGCAGCCAAGGCTCGATCAGTTCGTATTGCGCGTACAATCCGCTGAGGTCGGGGATCAGATCCTTCAGCACCGGCATATGCGGCAGCGGCGTGATCCGGCTCGTCCCTGTTTTCAGTTCGTCGATCGGGGTCAGGCAGGCAAGCCGGTTCTTGCCGTCGATGTTCATCGCACAGGAACCGCACACGCCCTCGCGGCAGGACCGCCGGAACGACAGCGTCGGGTCGATCCGATCGTTGATCTTGACCAATGCGTCCAGAACCATCGGCCCGCAGTGATCGCGATCGATTTCGAACGTGTCCAATTGCGGAGTGGCATTCTTCGCCGGGTCCCAGCGGTAGATCCGGAAATTCTTGACCCGGGCTGCCGGTTGGGGCAGCGGCCAATGCCGGCCGTTGCCGACCTTGGAGTTTGCAGGAAGCGTAAATTCGGACATCGATGATTCCCCTTAGTGGGTGCGCTCGGCGGGAGGGAAGCTCGGCGCCTCATTGGAAAGCGCGTGGAGATGGACCGGGCGGTAGGCGAAGCGGACGTTCCAGTCCTCGTCCTTCCAGGCGCAGGTGTGCTTCAGCCAGTTCTCGTCGTCGCGCTTCTGGTAATCCTCGCGGGCATGCGCGCCGCGCGACTCGGTGCGGGCGACGGCGGAGTGGGCGATCACGACCGCCTGGTCGGCCAGATTGGCGAGCTCCAGAGCAGAGACGAGCGCCACGTTCCACAGCAGCGAGTCGTCGTCGACCGTCACCTGCTCCAGCGGATCACGCAGCGCCTCCAGATTTGTCAGCCCCTTCTGCAGGGTGTCACCGCGGCGGAACACGGCGAAGCCGGACTGCATCACCTCCTGCATCTGCGGACGGATTTCGCCGGGCTTGTTCCCACCCTTGCTGTGACGAATCCGGTCGAAGCGCTGCATCGCGCGCTCTTCCGAATGGCCGTTGGTCTCCGGCACGCGCGAGCCCGGCTTGACGATCTCGGCGGCGCGCAATGCCGCCGCACGACCGAAGACGATCAGGTCGAGCAGGCTGTTGGTGCCGAGCCGGTTGGCGCCGTGCACCGAGACGCACGCCGCCTCGCCGATCGCCATCAGACCCGGGACGACATGGTCGGGATCGTCCTTGGTCGGAGAGACCACCTCCGCCTTGATCGTCGTCGGGATGCCGCCCATCACGTAATGGACGGTCGGGATGACCGGGATCGGCTCCTTGTGCGCGTCGACGCCGGCGAATATCCGCGCCGTCTGGAGGATGCCGGGCAGGCGCTCGTCGAGGACCTCCGCCGGCAGATGCTCGAGGTGCAGGTAGATGTGGTCCTTTTTCTCGCCGACGCCGCGGCCCTCGCGGATCTCGACCGCCTCGGCCCGGCTGACCACGTCGCGCGAGGAAAGGTCTTTTTCGCGCGGCGCATATTTCGGCATGAAGCGCTCGCCCTCGCTGTTGGTCAGATAGCCGCCCTCGCCGCGCGCACCCTCGGTGATCAGGCAGCCCGCGCCGTAAATGCCGGTCGGATGGAACTGGACGAATTCCATGTCCTGCAATGGCAGCCCGGCCCGCAATACCATGGCATTGCCGTCGCCAGTGCAGGTATGGGCGGAGGTGCAGGATTGGTAGACCCGGCCGCACCCGCCCGTCGCAATGACCGTCATGTTGGCGCGGAAGCGGTGGATCGATCCGTCCTCGAGGCACCAGGCGAGGAGGCCGTGACAGGTGCCGTCCTCGTCCATCAACAGGTCAATGGCGAAATACTCGACAAAGAACCGCGCCTGATGCTTCAGGCATTGTTGATAGAGCGTATGCAGGATCGCGTGGCCAGTGCGGTCCGCTGCGGCGCAGGCGCGATAGGCCATGTCGCCCTTGGCGTAGTCGGTCGTGTGCCCGCCAAAACGGCGTTGGTAGATCGTGCCGGCTTCCGTGCGGCTGAATGGCACGCCCAGATGTTCGAGCTCAATTACCGCGGGGATCGCCTCGCGGCACATGTATTCGATCGCGTCCTGGTCGCCGAGCCAGTCGGAGCCCCTGACGGTGTCGAACATGTGCCAGCGCCAGTCATCCTTTTCCATGTTGCCGAGCGCGGCGCTGATGCCGCCCTGCGCGGCGACCGTGTGGCTGCGGGTCGGAAACACCTTGGTGACGCAGGCGGTGTTGAGCCCGGCTGCGACCATGCCGAGGGTTGCGCGCAACCCGGCGCCGCCGGCGCCGAGGACGACGACGTCGAAGGAATGGTCGATGATGTCGTAGCTGTTGGGCATTGTTTGGCTCCTAGCGACCGAGGAAGAGTTTGAGCACGGCGAGCACGCTCGCGCCGGTCAGAAGCACCGCGGCGCCCCGGATCAGCAGCTCCGCGCCAACCAGTCGGACGCGCGTGTGCACATAGTCCGCCAGGACCGAGCGCAACCCGACGACCGCATGTAGGAAGAGCGCGATCAGGAAGAGGATGGTGAGCAGCGCCGGCACCGGGGAGCTCAGCCACCTTGCAGCGGTCAATTGGTCCGAAACGGCCAACTGCAGCATTGAGGCGACGAAGCAGAGCCCCAATGGGATCAGCGCGAGCGCGGTCTTTCGCTGCAACTGCCATTCCCGCAGCCCGTCGCGCGCGCTGCCGAGATGCCGGACGCGCCGCAACATATCGCCGTCCCGCAGCGCTGTTGCACTCGACGAGGACCGAGTGTCTGTCATTGTCACCTCCCTAGGCCAGCAATACGTAGAGCCAGGCGAGCACGGTCAGCACGACCGTCGCGGCGAGCACGGCATAGCCATTGCGATGGGCATCGCGGATCTCGAAGCCGTAGCCGGCGTCCCATGCGAGGTGCCGGATGCCGTTGCACAAATGGTAAAAGAAGGCGAGGGACCAACCGAACAACAGCACTACCCCGATCGGCGAGGCGAGAAAGGCGTGCGTTGCCGCGAACAATTCGCCGCCCGCCGCCACGGCGACGAGCC
>DASXMC010000499.1:0-2698 GCA_036495885.1 Allostellaceae bacterium
GCATGCGCTTGACGCGGCGCCAACGCCGCCGCTCAATGGGACGATGATCCAGGTGCGACCGCACCGCGACGCCGCCCGCTTGGCGCGAGGGCTGATGCGAGGCTGCGAGCGCGCCGCACTCGCTACCAGCTATCGCGGCGCGCCCTATGTGTCGTTGGTGCTGGTCGCGACCGAAGTCGATGCCAGCCCGCTGTTGCTGCTGTCCGACCTCGCCCAGCACAGCCGCAACATTGCCTTCGACCCGCGCGTATCGCTGTTGTTCGACGGCACCGAGGGTCACAGCGACCGCCTCGACGGGCCGCGGTTGACACTGCTCGGGCAGGCCGAAGCCGAAGCCGACCCGCGCTTTCTCTCGAGGTTCAGCGCCCGCCACCCGTCGAGTGGGGCTTATGCCGGCTTCGCCGACTTCCGGATTTACCGGATCGCAGTCGAGCGCGGCCATGTCGTCGCCGGGTTCGGCCGGATCGAGTGGATCGATGGCTCCGATCTGCTGCTTCCCGTCGATAGTGCGGCGTTCGCGGCAACCGAGCCGGCGGTCCTGGCGGAGCTCAACCAGGGTCACGCCGCCGCGATCGATCGTTGCGCACGGACATTACTCGGCCGGGCGGAAACCGGGTGGCGAGTTAGCGGGATCGATCCCGAAGGACTTGACCTGCGTCGCGCCGGCGACACCGCACGCCTCAATTTTCCGGCACCGGCGCCGACCGCCGATATGGCGCGCGCGGCATTCGACAAGCTTGCACACGAGCTTGCCGAAAAGTCACGCCCGTAGCGCAGTTTTGGCACGATCTTTGCCGCTTTGCCACGATCTTTGACAGCTGGGCGCGCATATGGTAGGGGCGGTGAAAGGGTCGAGGCCGCTCGTGTCGATCGCGCAGCCGCTAACGGAGGAACGTCGATGAAGGCCGATCCGATGATCGCCGTGAAGAGCCGTTTTGGGCTCGACCGCCAGGGCATGCGTCACCTCGGGGCCGAGCATTGGAACTTGTCGATGCCGGTGCTTTACGAGCACGCGGTGCGCCGATGCGAGGGCGAGGTTGTCGCCGGCGGCAGTTTTTCGGTTAATACCGGGGCGTTTACCGGTCGGACACCGCGCGACAAATACATCGTCGAAGAGCCCGGCACAAAAGACACGGTATGGTGGGGCGCCATCAACCAACCGGTAGCACCCGAGCGCTTTGACAGCCTGCACCAGCGGATGCTCGCCTATTTTCAAAGGCGCGAGCTGTTTGTGCAGGACCTCCATGCCGGCGCCGACCCCGACTATCGCCTGCCGGTGCGGGTCGTCTCCGACAGCGCCTGGCACAGCCTGTTCTCGCGCAACATGTTCATCCGCCCGCCGGCCAATGAATTGGCAGGGTTTGAGCCTGCTTTTACGATTTTGCACGCGCCCGAGTTCCGCGCCGTGGCGGAGGACGACGGGATCAATTCCGACGTCTTTATCTTTGTCAATTTTGCGCGCGGGCTGGTGCTGATCGGCGGTACCGCCTATGCCGGCGAGATCAAGAAATCGGTCTTTGGCTATTTGAATTTTGTGCTACCGGCAAAAGGCGTCTTGCCGATGCACGCCTCGGCCAATGTCGGCCCAAAGGGCGACGCCGCGATTTTCTTCGGCTTGTCGGGAACCGGCAAGACAACACTCTCGGCCGACAATTCGCGCACCTTGATCGGCGATGACGAACACGGCTGGAGCGACAACGGCGTCTTCAATTTCGAGGGCGGCTGCTACGCAAAGGTTATTAATTTATCGCCGACGGCCGAGCCGGAAATCTATGCGACGATCGGCCGGTTTGGCACGGTGCTCGAAAATGTCGTGGTCGATCCGACGACCCGTCTGCCCGATGTCGATGACGACAGCCTGACCGAAAATACCCGCGCCTGCTATCCGATCGATTTTATTCCGAATGCAGACCCGAAGGGGCTCGGGCCCCATCCCGCCAATGTCGTGATGCTGACCGCCGACGCATTCGGGATCATGCCGCCGATCGCCAAGCTCACCGCCGAACAGGCCATGTACCATTTTCTCTCGGGCTATACCGCGCGGGTCGCCGGTACCGAAAAGGGGCTCGGCAACGCGCCCGAAGCGACGTTTTCGACCTGCTTTGGAGCGCCGTTTATGCCGCGCCACCCGGCGGTCTATGCCAAGCTGCTTGGGGAACGGATCAAGCGCCACGGCGCGCAATGCTGGCTCGTCAATACCGGTTGGTCGGGCGGCACCTATGGTGTGGGCCGGCGCATGCCGATCGCCCATACGCGGGCGTTGTTGCGCGCGGCACTCGATGGCCGGCTTGCCGAAGCGCCCGTAAAGCGTGATCCCAATTTCGGCCTGTTGGTGCCCGAAAGCTGTCCCGAGGTGCCGAGCGACGTGCTCGACCCGCGCGGCACTTGGTCCGACAAGCGCGCCTACGACGATACTGCGCGCGGATTGACCCACCGTTTCGCCGAAAACTTCCGCGAATTCGCGCCCTTCGTCAGCGACGAAGTCAAGGAAGCCGCCGTGCACCCGGCGGATTAAGCGCAGCGCTCGATTTCGGGCAGAGGTGTAGCACCGGCTGATAATCCATTTGGTGGGGGCCAGAAGGTCCATCCTTCTCGCGGGTCATATCGACGAAGGTCGGTGCCTACGGCTGCAATGAATCCCGGCGCAGTTGTTTCGCCCCAGAAGATTGGCGCGACAGCGCGCGGCTGTGGCAAGCTG
>DASXMC010000500.1:0-8390 GCA_036495885.1 Allostellaceae bacterium
GTCTTCGGTTATCTGGGTGGCGGCCCATTGCCGTTCGCCGAGACTCGGCCCGGCGCTAGCTACATTCTTGCCTTTCGGGCCCTGCCATTGGTGCTGGTGATCAGCGCGCTAGCCACTTTGCTGTTCTATTGGGGGCTGTTGCAGCGCATCGTAGCCGCCTTCGCCTGGGTGTTGCGGCGCACGATCGGCATCGGCGGCGCGCTCGGTCTGGGTGCGGCGGTGCACATCTTTGTCGGCCATATTGAGGCGCCGCTGTTGATCCGCCCCTATTTGAGCCGGCTCGCACGTGGCGAGCTGTTTGCGCTGATGAGCTGCGGCATGGCCGGCATCGCCGGGACGGTGATGGTGCTCTACGCCTCGCTGGTTGGCCGGGTTATCCCCGACGCGCTCGGCAATATCCTGATCGCCGCGGTGATCAGCACCCCGGCGGCGCTTGCGATTGCCGCGCTGATGGTGCCGTTCGACCCCAATCCTTCGGCCGCAGGCGAACTGGTGATCGACGACCCGCCGGTCAGCGCGATGGACGCGATAACCAAGGGAACGCGCGACGGGATCGGCTTTCTGCTCAACATTACGGCGATGCTGATCGTGACGATCGCACTCGTCAGCCTGGTCAATTTGGCACTCGGGCTGATGCCCGGCTTCGGTGGCGCCCCTTTGACCTTGGAACGGCTTTTTGCCTACGCCTTCCGCCCCATCGTGTGGCTGATCGGGATTCCCGGGCCGCAAGTCGCGGTCGCCGCCGCACTGATGGGCACCAAGACCGTGCTCAACGAATTTGTCGCCTATGTCGATCTGGCGCATTTGCCGGCAGGCGCGCTCGATCCGCGCTCGCAGCTGATCATGACTTACGCGCTGTGCGGCTTCGCCAATTTCGGCAGTCTCGGGATTCTGATCGGCGGCATGGGGGCGATGGTCCCCGAGCGCCGCAGCGAGATCGTTGCCCTGGGCTTGCGCTCGATCCTGTCCGGCACGCTCGCCACATGCATGAGCGGCGCTGTTGTCGGGGTTCTGCAATAGCGCGGCTCACGCCCTTCGGTTCGCAAAGCCGAAAGACGAGGCACCTCCAGGCCCGCAATGCCAAGCGCGGGTCAGGCGGCGTCGTGGAAGATGACGCCGAGGGTGGTGCGCGCGCCGCTGCGCACACGACTCACACCGTGACGCATCGTCACCCGAAGGGCGCCGCGCGCACCTTCCACCGGACGGTGATGGACCGGAAAGATCACGGCCTCGCCCTGCCGCAGCGGCACGACCTCGCCACGCGATTGCATGCGCGGCCGCTGCTCGACCAACAGGAACTCGCCCCCCAAGAAATCTTGCTGAGGATCGCTCAGCAACACCGTCATTTGCAGCGGAAAGACCAGCGGGCCGTAGAGATCCTGGTGCAGCCGGTTGTAGTCGCCGGGGCCGTATTTCAGCATCAGCGGGGTCGGCCTTTCCTGCCCGGCGCGATGACATTCCCCGAGATATTCCGCGAGTGTGGGCGGGAAACCGGCGGCCTCGCGCAGCCTCCGGCGCCAATCATTGGCGATCGGAGCCAATCGCGGATAGATCGCCTGCCGCAGCGCTGCGATCGGTTCCGGCAGGGGATAGCGGAAATATTTGTACTCGCCGCTGCCATAGGCGTGGTGCTGCATGATGATGCGCCGGCGAAACGCCTCGTCGTCGTCCCAGAGCGCCGCGAGTGCGCTGCATTCGGCGGCGCTCAGCAACGGCACAAGCGCATAGCCTTGTTCGTCGAGCGCTGCTGCCAGCGCCGGCCAGTCGGCGCCGGCGACACGATCTGCGGCGGCATCAGCCGGTCTCATCGGCCGCCGCCTCGCGCTCACGCTCGAGCAGCGCGCGCTTGCGCTCGACGCCCCAGCGATATCCGGCAAGATCGCCGTCTCCCCGGATCACCCGATGGCACGGCACCAGCAATGCCAGATCGTTGGCGGCGCAGGCCCGCGCCACCGCCCGGACTGCCTGCGGCTGGCCCAAGGTACGTGCGATCTCGCCGTAGGTCGCGGTACGGCCGAGCGGGATTTTTTGCAATGCCCGCCACACCCGCGCCTGGAAGGCTGTGCCGCGAGCATCGAGCGGCAGATCGAGAGTATGCGACGGCGACGTTATGAACTGCACGATCCGTTCGGCCCAATCCCTGAGCTCGCGGTCGTCGGCGACCAACTCCGCCGCCGGAAACCGTGCGCGAACCAGCGCGGCGAGCCGTTCAGGGTCGTCGCCGAGTGCGGTCATGCACACCCCGCGCCGCGTCGCGGCGACAAGCGCCCAGCCGAGCGGGGTTTCCAGCGTCACATAGCGGATCGTCTCGCCGTCGCCACCTTTGCGCCGGACTGCCGGCGTCATGCCGAGCCCCGCTGATGCCGCTTCATAGGCGCGCGAGCTCGACCCGAAGCCCGAGGCATAGATCGCCTGGGTAACCTTTTCTCCGGCCTCGAGCCGCTCAGCGAAAACCTGTTGCCGGTGGGTGCGCGCAAAATCGCGCGGTGTCGAGCCAGTGATCTGCTTGAACACGCGATGAAAATGGTAGCGGCTGAGCGCTGCCGCACTGGCCAGCTCAGCGAGGCTCGGGATCGTCTCGCTCGCGCGCAACAATGCACAGGCCTTTTCGACCGCCGCAAGGTGCCGCGAAGCCGGCGAGGGGTCGACAGGGCGGCAGCGTTTGCACGCCCGTAGACCTGCCGCCTCGGCAGCGGCCGGAGTTTCGAAAAAAGCCGTATTGCGTCGCAACGGCAGCCGCGAGCTGCAGCCCGGCCGACAATAGACCCCGGTTGTCATGACTCCATAAAAGAACCGGCCAGCTCCTGCACCATCGCGCTTCTCGATCGCCGCCCAGCATTCGTCGAAGTCGAGCATCGTCTGCTCCTGCTCATCGTTGACTTCAGCAGAAGATGGCGCCGATGCGCAACCGCCTCCATCCGGCGATTGCTTTCTAATTCATTCTGGTTGGCGCGCTTGCTCCGATCGTCGAGATCCCATCGGGTAAAATCCCCAACGCCGGCCAAGCGTCGTGCCTTGCAGACACGATCTCGGAACTTGCAAAGAGGTCAGCGTCTCGTTGCGCGCCGGTAGGGGCTCCTCTTCCGGAGGTTCGATCATCCGCGGCAAGTCTGGTCCAGCAGCTCCTCGGCAACCCCGGGGCTGGAGCCGTGATCAGAAATATCGAGCACGTAATAGGCGCCGGGCGTCGTCGATCCGACGACCGCGATGCTTTGGGAGCCCATATCGCCGCCGGCGCCAGGCATCGCGGCGACCAGGTTGAACGGGCTGTCGGCGCCTCCGAGACCGGCGCTGACTTTGATCACCCGATAAGAATGCTGGGCGGGAGCGAGCACGAGTGCAGCCGCTGTCGCTGGTTCGGCCCCGATCCTGTCGGAATTATCGGCGAGGGTGCGGGCGACCGCCGGCAACACGCAGGCAATATGAATGTGGAGCTGGTTCTGGGTGCGCCTGCGCGCCGAATTGATCGCGAGCCCGATGTCGGCGGCTGGCCGTTTCACCAAAAGCCGAGCTTGCTGCCATCCATATGTCCAGAAATCAACGACCGGCGGCAGAAAAATCTGCTTATCTTCAATCCCGGTAACTCGAATAGTTGGAATGATCAAATAGGCCGCCGGTTTCAGCCGGCTATTGTCTTTGAGGATGATATATTTATCGGCAGCATCGTAGCTGCGGCATTCGGCGTTGCTCTGCAGATTTTTGGCGCAGCATTGGGCCAGAGACCACAAGGAATTTGGCCGCGGCGCGACGAAGCAGGACGCACCGTCATAAGCACCGGCGCTCGGCTGCTCTCCGACACCAATCTGCGCCCATACCGGCCTTTCCGCACCGGCCGCGACCAGGGCGCAGATGACGCCAACCATGGCGAAGATCGCTGCTTTTACCGGATCCGAGCAGCAACGCATGACTTTCTCCACCTTACCGACCGCGAGGATGCCAATCGCGATCGAAGCGGGCAATCTCTGCGAGACGGGCGGCGCATGGTCCGAAGCTGGCATTATGTGGGTTGATTTTAAGCAAAGATTGGGCCTTCTCTGCGTCGAGAATCGAAGTTTATTGCCAGATCGGAAGAGAGCGTCAATAAATCGTCAGAAGTGATTGTCCGGCTCGCATTAATAGATAGTTCTTGTTAATGTAAACGGGCGCGAGCGGCGAGGCAGCAAATGGCATATGCGGCGATCGCGGGCGGCGGGCTCGGTACGGCGTCGCAATGGGGCGCGCGGTTCGTCAAGGCCGTCCGTGGGTACTATGCCGCCGAGGGCGAGCGCAGGCTATTGTGGCTGCCAGTTTGTTTCGGCGCGGGCATTGCGGTTTATTTCGCGCTGACTTTCGAGCCGCCATTATGGTTCGGGTTTGGCGCGACAATTGTCGCGGGATCTGCTGCTTTTGCACTCCACAAACGCCCACTGTTGTGCGAGGCCGCCCTCGCGCTGACGATGTTTTGCGCCGGCTTCGCGTTGATCGGCGAGACAACCTGGCAGTGGGCGGCGCCGATCCTAGAGCGCCGTCTTGGCCCGGCGGCCATTACCGGCCGTGTCGTCGATATCGACTCCCTCGATCGCGGCTGGCGTGTGGTTATCGCCCCTGACGAGGTGCCCGGGCTCGAACCGGGAGAGCAGCCGGCGCTGCTGCGCATCCATATCGCGGCGGGCAGCGATCTCCTTGCTCCCGGCGACCGCGTCGAAATGCGCGCCGTGCTTTATCCGGTTCCAGGCCAGATTTTGCCCGGCGCCCACGACATGCAGCGGGAAGCTTATTTCTCGCGGATCGGCGGGGTCGGCTACAGTCTCGGCGCGGCACACCGCGGGGCCGCCGACGGCGACTCCTCGGCCGGCGGCTGGCGCGAGGATCTGCGTCATCTGCGCACCGAAATGTCGCGGCGGATCATCGAAGTATTACCCGGCTCGACGGGCGGGGTCGCCTCGGCGCTGATCACCGGCAAGCGCGGCGCCATCTCCGAGCAGATAAAAGCGGCTTTTCGACAATCCGGGCTACAGCATCTATTGGCGATAGCCGGCCTGCATCTGGGTCTCGTCGGCGGTTTTGTGTTCTTCACAGTGCGCGCCGCTCTGGCGCTGATCCCGTGGGTGGCGCTTCGCTATCCGATCAAGAAGATCGCCGCTGCCGCCGCGTTGCTGGTCCTGATCTGCTACTTGTTGTTGTCGGGGGCGGCAATCCCCACCCAGCGCGCGTTTGTCATGAACGGGCTCGTTTTTGTCGCCATCCTGATCGACCGGCTGCGGATTTCGATGCGGATATGCGCGCTCGCCGCGGCTTTCGTGCTGTTGGTCGAGCCCGAAAGTCTGGTTGGCGTCAGCTTTCAGATGTCCTTTGGCGCGGTCGTGGCACTGATCGCCGTCTACGAGACCTATGGCGGCCGCCTCGGCCAATGGCTGCATCGTCCGTCATGGCCGGGCCGCGTCTTGGGCTATGCTGGGGCGGTGGTGGTCACGACCATAGTTGTCACGATCGGCACCGACCCGTTTTCAATCTATCATTTCCATCACGTCGCTCTCTATTCGCCGCTCGCCAATGTCGTCGCCGTGCCGCTGAGCGCGGTATGGACCCTGCCCTGGGGGGTCGTCACCTGCCTGTTGATGCCGTTCGGCCTCGAACGGTTTGCGCTTATTCCGATGGGATGGGGCATCGACGCCACAATCTGGGTCGCCCAGGCGGTCGCGGCATTGCCCGGCAATGTATGGCCGATGCCGCGATTGCCGGCGACGAGCCTTGCTTTGGTTTCGCTGGGCGGACTGTGGCTGTCCCTGTGGCAGCAGCCGTGGCGCCGATGGGGGGCGGTCGCTGTTGCCGCCGGGCTTGCCGGCATGATTCTTACCCGGCCGCCCGATATTGTTATTGCCGATACCGGTCGTTTTCTCGCCGCACTCTCGCCCGATGGCGCCTACTGGACCGCCGCTGCCCATGGGGAACAGATTGAGGCGTCGTTTCTCAGCGAGGAGACCGGGCTCGGCATCTTGCCTTGGCCGCAGGGCTCAGCAGCGCCGGCGCTCGATTGTATGGGCGAGCGATGCCGCTATTCGGTGAATAGCCGCACCGTGGCGATCCTGACCGGTGCCGGCGCGCTTCCCGCTGATTGCGGCGGCGTCGATGCGATTGTCAGCCAGGTTCCGGCCGGGTTTCGCTGTCGAAGATTGGTACCGGTGGTCGACCGCATCGATTCATGGCGCCTCGGCGCTGTCGCGCTATGGCTAAGCGAAGCGGGGGTCGTAATCGAGAGCGCCAATTTGAGCCGCGGCGACCGCCCATGGGTGCCGCACCCGCATTCTCGCCGGCGGCTGCAGTCAGCGAATATTTCGAGCGCGAATTGATGATATCTACACTTGCCCTGCAATCCGCGGATTCGAAGAGTTTAAGAGTGGTCGCCGGCGCCTTTGATTGATGCAGCCCCCCGTGGCGGCCAGCCCCACGCCAGCCACCACCGCGGTCAGGCCGCCGACATCAGCGACCAGTACCAGCTAAAAAACGCCCGGTCGAGCCCAACCTTTGCGGCCACGGCTTCGGCACCGCCAGCGATGCGCAATTCATTGGCAATGGGGTCGAACTCGTCATCCGAGAGCGAGCCGTACGGCGCCATGCGGATCAGCTGAATGTCGGTGTGAGCCGCCGATTTGGGAATGATGCGCAACAAGTTTGCCTGCTCTGCCTGCGTCAGCATAAAACTGAGCGGGCCAAACCCGATAAAGTCGTCGCCGCACCACCCGTCGCAAAACAGATCCGGCGCTGATTTAACAAATTGCAGCGCCAGCTTCCAATTCCAATCGGTAGCAAAGCGCACCCGGCCACTAACCTCGGCCGCGGCAAGCCAACCCGGAACGATACCCGGCGCAACCGGAGGATCCTCCGCCGCGTCTGCCGTCGCTGCCGCCCGCGACAGATCGACGAAAATCAGTCCGTCGCGGATGCACACGGGATGGCCCGCCAGCCGCAGCCGCGCCGGATCGATCCGCGCCGACAGATCGGGCTCCACAAGCCGACCGTCGGCCGAAAATTCCCAGCCGTGATAGGGGCAGACCAACCTTTCGGCGGGCCCCTCTTCCGCCTCGCAAACCGGGTAACCGGCATGAATGCACACGTTGCGCAGCGCATGCAACCGGCCATCGGCATCGCGGGTCAGCAGAACCGATCGGCTCCCGGCCTCGAACCTGACGTAACGGGCGGGTTCATCGATGCGTGATTGGTGATCGACAGCCACCCAAGGCTGCAGAAACAGGCGTTGGCGCTCGGCCGCAAAGACATCGGCGCCGCTCAGCAACTGTGGATCAACGGCGATCGTTTGGCCGCCGTCAAGTTGCGCGCCTATCGCGGCGATGCTGTCGGGAAGGTCCATTGCCATCCGATTGGTTTCTCTTGAGATGTGTCGAAAGACTGGACCCGATGCCCTACCGAGGTCAAAAGCTTTGTGCCCGCGGCAAATTTTTGTTCGGCGGCGCGGATGTCAGCGTCGGTTGCGACTCGCGCGCGAGCTGCGCCTGGGTGGCAGCGAGTTCGCGGGCTAGCGCGGCATTTTGACGGCGGCATTAGCGCAATTCGCGACGCCGATGGCTCCCTCTGATCCAGGCGGCAAGAGCGCCGATGGCTATCCCAAACAAGAGCGAGACCAAAACGACGAGGTAGAGCGGCGCATTGGCAAGGTAAGGCAGCGGCCAGAACTCAAGCGTGACCGTCCCGGCATTCGAGGCCGCAAACAGGCCGACCACCGCCGCTATTGCAAGAACCGCTACCCAATAGACGCCGACCATCGCTCCGCTCGCGACGGTTCTCGCTCAGCTGGCGCTCGGGTTCAGGCGGTCGCGCAGTTGCTTTCCGGTTTTGAAAAACGGGATGTGCTTTTCGGCGACGCTCACGCTGTCCCCAGTCCTTGGATTGCGGCCGAGGCGAGCGTCGCGGCGCTTGACCGAGAATGCCCCAAACCCCCGCAACTCGACCCGGTCGCCTCTCGCCAAGGCGGCGGCAATCTCCTCGAAGATCGCGGTGACGATGACCTCGACATCGCGCTGAAACAAATGCGGGTTGGTCTCGGACAGCTTTTGCACGAGCTCCGATTTGGTCATTTCGAAAATCTCGCTGCGATGCCTTTAGGGTTCATGACGCTTTAGGGATAATGGGACGGTGCCAAAGCGCTGCCCGAGGGTCAAGGCCCCGAGAGTCAGAATCATGACAATGGGCGCCGCGCCACCCGGCGGTAATCGCCGCTGTGGTCTTTGCCAGGCCGTCTTTTTTTGCAAGAAAGGCCGGGCTCTCCGAGTCAGTCCTTGTCTTCGGTTTCGGCCTGGCGTTCGGCGTCTTGGCGGCGCGCGCGATTGATCGCCGCACCGAGAATGTCGCCAAGGCTGGCGCCCGAATCCGACGATCCGAACTCGGCCATTGCG
>DASXMC010000501.1:0-2580 GCA_036495885.1 Allostellaceae bacterium
CCTACGCGGCCCGGATGGCGAGCTCGCCGACACTCGGCGGGCGGTTGCCGACGATGGGGCGCCAAATGGTCCGCTCGTTATCGGTTCGCTCGAAACGACAGCAGGGCTGCGCCTCTCGTCGGTGCTCGCCGGCTACGCCGAAACCTATCCTGGGGTCGATCTCGAACTCACGACCGGCACCACATGCGGACTCGTCGACGCGGTTCTCGCACACCGGCTCGAGGGTGCCTTTGTATGCGGTCCGGCGCACCATCCCGAACTCGATGAGGAGGTGGTGTTTGTTTCAGGAGGAGCGAGCAATCGTAACCGCCCGCTCGGTGCGTCGGCTCGACGAAATTCTCGGCCGAAGCGAGGTGAGGATCATCGTGTTTCGGGCTGGCTGCTTTGATCGTCAGCGCTTGGAGAGCCTTCTTGCCGCCCGCGGCGGCGTCGGCGCGCGCTGTCTGCAGTTCGCGACTCTGGAGGGCATTCTCGGCTGTGTTGGCGCAAATTTGGGTCTGACCTTGCTGCCCAAAGCGATCGTCGCCCCCGCGCGTGACCATCAGCTGATAGCCGTCCACGACCTTGCGCCGTCCGAGGCATGGGTCGATACCGTCTTTATTCGCCGGCGCGATGCCTATGTGTCGAGTGCGCTGACCGCGTTTCTCGAACTCGCGCGCAACCGATCGCCGGCACAAGCTGCATAGCCAGCGATCAGAAAATCCGATCGCCGCGATCAGATAAATCCATTTTGGCTCATCCGAAGGACTGCCTACGTGAGCTCCGCGGTTTGCGGAGAAGCTATGGCAGGGTCACACGACATCGCTTACGCGCCGATCAAGGTGGACCGGGCGACAGTTGCTGCGCTTTGCGCGAACCTGGTTGGGATCGGCCTTGCGCGCTTTGGCTACACTCCGCTGATCCCGGCGCTGATCGCAGCCAACTGGTTTTCACCATCCCAGTCGGTCTATCTCGGGGCGGCGAACCTTGTCGGTTATCTGGCCGGAGCGCTCGGCGCGCGTTTGCTGGCAGCGCGCACCGGTTCGGTCGTGGCACTGCGCGCCGCAATGGTGCTGACGGCCGCCAGCCTGGTCGCCTGTGCCTTTCGCTTCGGCTTCGCGTGGTTCTTTCTGTGGCGTTTCGTCTCGGGCTGCACCGGAGGGGTACTGATGGCGCTCGCCGCGCCGATAGTGCTCGCGGCGCTTCCGGTCGCGCGGCGGGGTATTGCCGGTGGGGTGATCTTCACCGGGGTCGGGCTCGGCATCGCCGCCTCGGGGACATTCGTGCCCTTGCTTATGCAGTGGGGTCTGGTCGAGACTTGGCTCGGTCTTGCCGCGATTGCCGCCGGGCTGACAGCGCTCACCTGGACCGGATGGCCGGCAAGCGTGTCCGGCGCGCGGCGTCTAGCAAGAACGGTCCAGCGCCGGCCCAAAATGCTGCAAGCGCTCTATCTCGAATATGCTCTAAACGCGGTCGGGCTCGTGCCGCACATGGTGTTTCTGGTTGACTTTGTCGCCCGCGGGCTCGGGTGGGGATTACGGACGGGCGGGCTTTACTGGATCATCTTTGGCGCGGGCGCCGTTGTCGGACCGCTGCTCGCCGGGCATGTCGGCGATCGGATCGGCTTTCGCACGGCATTGCGTCTGGCGTTCCTGATCCAGATGCTGGCCGTTGTGGTGCCGCTCGTCACGATCTCAGGCCCGCTGATCGCGTTGTCGAGCCTTGTGGTCGGGGCGTTTGTCCCCGGCATCCTCGCAATTATGATCGGCCGCACCCGGGAATTGGTCCCCCACGATCCCTCCGGCCAGGCGGCCGCTTGGAGCTGTTGCACAACCGCGTTCGCGGTCGGCCAGGCGATCGCCGGATACGGATTTTCCTATGTCTTTGCGCGAACACAGGGCGACCATGCCATCCTGTTTGGGTTGGGTGCCATCGCACTGTTTTTGGCCCTCGTGATCGATTTCACCGCGGCCTCCACCCTTTCCGAAAGGGACAGGTCGATCCGATGACGGCCCCTTCATCCTCTATCGAGCCCCGGTTCTTTCCTAATTCCCGATAGGGGAGCTTTCCGCGGTGGCAGGTATCGGAGGGCAGAGTTGACACGATGATGAATTTCGATTCACCGACTTTTCGCCTGCGTCGCAGCGTCCTGTTCATGCCGGGTGACAATCAGCGGGCATTGGCAAAAGCGCGCGACTTGCCGGCGGACGCTCTGATCTTTGATCTCGAAGACGCGGTCGCACCTGCGGCCAAGGAGGAGGCGCGCGGGCGCGCGGCCGAAGCGCTGAGGGCTGGCGGCTACGGCGGGCGCGAGCTGGTCATGCGGATCAACGCGCTCGACGGGCCGTGGGGCGAGGCCGACCTTGCTGTCGCCGCCGGCCTGCCGATCGATGCGCTGTTGCTGCCAAAGGTCGAGAGCGCCGAAGAGGTGGCGCGCGCAGCGGCGTCGCTGGGCGAACTCGGCGCGCCGGCGCGGCTAGCATTGTGGTGCATGCTGGAGACGCCGCGCGGCATCCTGGCCGCATCCGCGATCGCTGCGGCGAGCCCGCGCCTTGCCGCATTGGTTGCCGGCACCTCGGATCTGACGAAGGATCTGCACGC
>DASXMC010000502.1:0-10729 GCA_036495885.1 Allostellaceae bacterium
GCGCGCGGCGCAAGGCGGGGTGGGCCATCGGGGCTGTGGGGGTCTCAAAACTATTGAGCCAGCTGTTCGACTACCGTAGGCAGCGCCGCACGGGGCCGCTTCTGCACGGCGCCTGCAAGCTCGCGTTGCACCAGCCCGCGCGTTCCCGCTGCGATAGCCGCGAGAATGAACAAAAAGGGGGTCGTCGCGATGCTGACAAAGCTGCCGCCGACGACATAGGCGACGAGGGCCACCTGAACAGCACGGCCGAGATCGCCGGCCCAGGCAAGGTCTTCGCGGCTGCGAACCCGTCTCTGGACAGCGGCGCAACTGCGCCACACCGCAACGATCAATGCGCAGAACAGCCCGAGGCCGACAAACCCATGTTCGCCCATCATCTGAAAAAAGATGTTGTGAGCTTCCACCCAACCCGGTCGCCCCGGAATGCTGCCGGCGTCGAGCACAAAGGCGCCAAATCCGGCCCCGACCAGAGGGCGGTGCCGAACCATCTCCCAAGCCCATTGCCACGCGGCGATGCGGTCGGTCGCCGAGACGTCCTTTTGGTAGTGGATGATCGTGTCCATCCGGTCAAACCAATTGCCCGGCGCGATCAGGAACAGCGCCAGGGCCACGCCGGCGACGACAAAAATGCCCACAACCTTGCGCTTGGACCGGAGCCCCAGCATCAGCAGTGTAGCGCCACCAGCGAGCAGCCCGGTGCGGGCAAATGTGCCGATCACCGAGATCAGAAACGACAGCGCGGCGCCCAGCATTGCCGGCTTGACCCATCGCTTCAAGCGATCCGGCAACAGCGTCGTGTGCCGCCCCAAATATAGCGCCAACGGAACTGCCATCGACAGCACGACTGACAGAATAACGCGGTCCCCGAAAAAGCTGCCGGTAGCCCCGACTACGACTTCGCCGGTGCCAATTCCGCCCGAACCCCCGGAAAAGATGACCTTTATCGCGCTCGGAACGCCGAAATAAATCGTGGCGAGGACAAACGCCCAGACAAACCCTTCGAGGCGTGCGCGCGTGCTCAGCATCTGCGTTGTCAAAATGGCGAAGCCGACGACTTTGACCGTCCGGGCCCATTCGAACGTCGCCGCCTCGGGCACCAGGGCATATGCCGAAGTGATGTTGACCCACAGCAAGAGGGCAACCATCAGCAAGATCACCAGCAACGGCCGCGGCAGCGTCTTGTTCTCGACAAACAGCCAGACGAGAAAGCTCAACGCCCCGATGGTGAAAGAGAGATAACCCGGAATCAGGGTCACCGAGTACACCTCGTCCGGCGGCAGATAATCGAGCCAATAATAGATCAGCACCCCGGCAAACGGAGACACCAGCACGACCGGCAGCAGCCCGAGAAAGACGACTAGAAACAGGAGCTCGTGAAACATCGCGCAGGTTCGCTCGATCGCCGTTGAAGCCCGGCAGGATTGCTTGCGCCCGCCATCGCGTCACGATAGATCTAAAACATAGGATATTAACGATCCATGGCGATAGTTGCGTCGATGTGAACCGGCCGCCTCGACAGGAAGCGCCCCATTCCGCCTGGCCCAAGACATGCGAACCTTCTCTCCGCCCCGTTTCCGCCCTGATTTTCGTCGCCGGCAGCGATTTTATCGGGACGATCGCGCGGCCGATCGCGTGCTCGCACATTTTGTGCTCGAGCGGGAACTTAGCGACCAGCTTCGCTGCGCCCCGCCTGCAGCGCGCTCGTCGGTATATCGCGACGTCTACCATCAGCTGTTCGCAACCCTCCCCGACCACCCTCAGCATCGCTCGGGGCCGGATGCCACCGCGCGAGCTTCGTCGCAATTGCAATGGATAGAGGACGAACTCCGCCCCGATTGCATATTTCTCGAAATCGGTTGCGGAGACGCGGCGATTGGATTTGCCGTGGCGGACCGCGTGCGTATCGCCTACGGTCTTGATGTAACCGATGCCTTGATCGATTTTGCCAAGGCTCCGGCGAATTTCAAATTCCTGCCGACCGGCGGCGTCGACATATCGCTGCCAACCAATCAAATTGATATAGCTTATTCCAACCAGTTGATGGAACATCTTCACCCGGATGATGCAGTCGATCAACTCATGGAAATCTACCGTGTCCTGAAGCCGGGGGGCCGTTACTTTTGCATAACCCCGAGCCGGGTCACGGGACCGCATGACGTTTCCGGCTATTTCGGCTATGACGCGACCGGCCTCCACCTCAAGGAGTACGACTATGGCGCGATGCGCGAGATGTTCCGCCGTGCCGGCTTCCGGAATTTTTCATGCGCCGCATTGCTGCGCGGACGCCGGATTACGCTGCCCTATCCGCTCATTCGTGCGGCCGAGTGCAGCCTCCTGTTGCTGTCGCCGCGGCTACGAGCCGGCCTGACGAGCTCGGGTCCAGCGCAAGCGGTCCTCGGGCTGACCGTCGTCGCTGCGAAGTAGTTGAGCGCTGAATGCTCCGGCGCTGGACTGCTCAGATCTTCCGACGGCCGTGGAGTCATTCTACTCGAAACCGTGGCTATCGTCCCATACGCGGGTAATCCATGCGCTACACAGAAGCACAGATCACGAGCGAATTGCTGGACCAATCGGAGTTCTGCGGCGAGCCGGCGAAAGTGTTTATTTGTTCCACCCCACGAAGCGGCAGTTACATGCTATGCCGCTACATGATAAACGCGGGTCTGGGCGTGCCGCACGAATATTTTAACCCGGTCATCATGCGGGAAATCGCACCTCGTCTGGGACTCGACAATGCCGAAGGGCTAAAATGGCGGGCCATCAGCCTCCGCGATCGCCTCCCGTTCGGGCGGGCCGATCGTGCCGCGGAGGCGAAATTTCTAGCCCGGTATGCCGCAGCGCTGATCCCGAGGCGTTGCCAGCTGGGCATCTTTGCGGCGAAGATCCACTTCGATCAATATTTCAGGGTTCTAGACAATCCGGTCGGACACAAGCTCCTCGATGGCGGGGTGTTCATCCACCTCTTTCGGGAAGATCTGCTGAAGCAAGCGGTCTCACGAAATTATGCCTATGCGACCGGGCGGTGGGGGATTGACGACACGGTCACGACGGTGCCGACCGAAACCGGCGACTTGCTCGAGCCGAAGGGTATCGACCGCGAGCTGAAGACGTTGGCGGACGAGGACCGCGGCTGGCGCATGATCTTGGCCCGAAACGGCCTTTCGCCGATGTCGATATCGTATGAACAGCTGTGCCGGGACCCAAGCGGGTTTGTCGCAGCCATCGCGCGTCGCCTCGGCATCGACCCCTCGACGTTGCGCCGGGGCTACAGTGAACCGATTGGGACACCGGCGGAGAGCGATCCGGGGCTGCCGAGCAAGACCGAGGTAGCCCGCCGCTATCTTGCAGCGGTGCGCCAAATAAGTGCCGCTACAGCCGAAGGGCGGCCAGGGAAAATCCCGGGGTTGTCCGCGGTACCGCAGACGAGCGGGTAATGCGGACCGAAGATCGACCGCTGTTTTCAGTCATCATCCCGACGCGGGATCGCTCTTCGTCTTGTGCGGTGGCGTTGCAATCGGTTCTGGATCAACGCTTTGACAAGTTCGAGGTCATCGTCGTCAACGACGGCTCCTCCGAGGAGCACGAGCGGCGCTATCGTGAGTTGCTGACCACGGCATCGGGCATCGCCCGGATTTTGACTTTGCCGCGCACCGAAAAGGGGCACGGGCCGGGCGGTGCGCGCAATTATGGGGCCGCCGCGGCCCAGGGTGCTTATCTCGCTTTTCTCGACGACGACGATCAATGGATCGACCCCTCGCATCTGGATCGTGTCGCGCGCGAAATCGCGGCAAGTGCCGAACCGATCGAGCTGGTGTTTGCGAACCAGCGAGCGTTCTGCGACGGCGCCCCGGTCGACGGCGCCACCTGGATTGAGGATCTGGCTCGGCGTCTCGCTCAGACGCCGGACAGGACCGGGGCCTACACCGTGACCGCGGCCGAGTTGTCGGCATGTCCGGCGCATTGCCATCTGAACGCCACGATCGTGTCGCGGCGCTTTTTTGACGATATCGGCGGGCTGGATGAAAGCTTGCGTTATGAGGAGGATCGGGATTTTTACCTACGCGCGATCGACCATGCCCGGCTGATCAGGTACTTTCCCTCTGTTGTGTCGCAGCACAACATTCCTGACCCGGTTGGCAAAAGCAGTGCTTCGACCGCCGAAACCGAGCTTTCAAAGCGGCTTTATCAGCTGAGGGTTTTCGACAAAGCCGTGCTGTTTTCGACGCGGCGCGAGCTGCGGCGGTATGCTATGCGCGAACGCACCTATGTTTTAAAGCATATCGCGACCGAGGCCGCCGCGACGGGCCGCTTTGACTGCGCCGCCTATTACGGCCGCCAGGCGCTAATGGCGCGGTTCACCTTTGGCTGGCTCGCGGCCACTGCCTGGTTCGAGCTGCGCCGGCACTTCGCCGACAATTTTGCGCAAAATCGATCGCGGACCGCCGGATTGGGCAAGTGCAAGCCCGGCTCGGCGGCGAGCACAGCTCGGCGATCGTAAGGCGGCCAGCGCAAATGTCCGCCAAGATTTATTATCCCGCGCGCGAACTTGCCGAGAAATACATCGAAATTCTTCCGCGATTCCGGCTTGATCAAGGTTTGGCAGATTGGGCAGCACAATATGCCCTGGGACATGCCGGGCGATGTCTGTGGGATGCGCGGTTTTTAGCAAATCACATCGGAAATGGTCGTGTTTTGAACATTGGCGGCGCTCCTTACGTGTTCGAGATGATCTTACGACATCAGCGACCGGATTTAGAGCTGGTCACGGTCGACCTCGATCCCAATCGTTTTCCCGGCGTCGAAGAGGCGCTCGGGATCCGCGTTATCCAAGGAAACATCGAAACCCCGGCCTGGGAACTCTACGAAACGTTCGACTGCATCGTTTTTGCGGAAATTCTAGAACACATGAGGATCGACCTCCTGGGGACCTTGGATCGGCTGCGAAACCAGCTTAAATCCGACGGCACTTTGTACCTGACTACCCCAAACGGCCTCAGTTTTTTGAACATCTTCCACCATTTTTTGCAGGGGCGAACCGGGCCTCCTCCAATTAGGGAATGGGGGAAGCTGGGCAGTCTCGGACATATGGGTCATATCCGCGAATATTCGCTCATTGAGGTAACAGAGCTACTGACGACTTGTGATTTCGCAATCGACAAAGTGATATTCAGAAGTCAAAGGGATGGGAATTGGCCTCTTCGTGATCTTTTGGTACGATCCCGATCCAGCCTCGCCGGAGAGATCGTAATTGTGGCGCGCCGCGGGCATTAGTGTAACCGAGACCCGGCTGGCGCAAAAATGGTCGATAATGGTGCCCACTCAGCCGAGCTAAAGGCCGGTCGACCGCTGGTCAGTCCGTGATACCGCTTTGCTGTGACGCCCGCGCCAATAGCGGCGTCAATTCGGTAATCGCCGCCATGATCTCGCCGTAGACCCGTCTGAATTTCGCGATGCCACCGTCGATCGGGTCTGGGATGTCACCGAGCGCGGCCACATCGCCCAGCAGCATCAGCCGCCGCCTTGTTTCCGGATAGCGGTCCAGCACGGCGCGTCGGGTGGTTTTGTCGAATGCGATCAAGAGCGACGCCTCCTCGGCAAGCTGACGCGTCAGCCACGCAGAACGGTGCGCCGTGAGGTCGACCCCGTGGGCCGCGGCGGCCTCGAGACCGAAGCCAGGTGTCAGCCGTCCGGGTTGCGGCATCATTCCGGCCGAGCCGATCGAGATCCTGCCGTCGGCCAGCCGGGCGCGCAACAAGGCCGCGGCAAACGGGCTGCGGCAGATATTCCCCTGGCACACGAACATGATCAACGGGCGGGCGGCATTCCGGCACAGCGCCCCTACCAGAACGCGGGCGCGTTGGCGGCGCCGGCCGGTAGCGCCGGGCAGCCCGTTTGCCACCCGCCGCCGGAGGTTTTGGACGATTTCCCGCAATTCGATAAGACCAGGCCGCGGGTCGTCGCTGACCAGAACGTCGTGCACCTCCTTCCCGCCGAAAATGCGCAGCAGCTCGGTTCCGCGGCATATGAAGAACCAGGTTGTTGCCGCGCGCCCGCGCCGCGAGGCAGCCGCCTCGATCAGCGAAACCTGAAGGTCCGCCACCAAATTGCGGCCATATACGCCGGTGCGATAGGGGACTGCCGGAGTCTCCTCGCCAGCGACCATAAGCCGATACCAGCGATGCGGGAAATCGACCCCCAGCGCTACCGGCAGCGGCATCGATCCCCATGGCCGGGCGTTGACCTCGAGCAGGATCCAGGCGCCCCCCGCGTTGATCTTGAACTCGAACATTGCGATGCCGGTGTAGTCGAGCGCGGCGATGATCGCTTCGCAGGCTGCCGCCAGATCCGGCGTCAGCGGCGCCGAATAGCGGTAAAAGCTGGCACCCGCGATCTCGCGAACCCGATGATGCTCGAACGCCTGCAGTACACTTCCGCGGCTGGCGAGCACCGAGACGCCCACACCTTGTCCGCCAAAATACTGCTCGATCAGGGTTTCGGATGGGTCGACGCCGTGCAGCAGCGACGCGAGCTCGGCCTTTTCGCCCAGCACCTGCACCTTGCCGCGAGCGGCCAGACTGCCGAGCGAATAGGAGCGGCGCGGCTTGACAACGATCGGCGAGCCAAACTCCTCTAGGACACCTTCGGCCGTGTCGTCCGCCTGCAACAGCCGGCCGGCCGCGACCCGAACACCCACTTGCTGCGCTAATCTTCGGGTCTCGTGCTTGTCGAACAGGACAGCGATGGCGCGGTCCTCGGGTATCGCCAACGGCGCCAGAGCAGAGAGGGTACGGCGATGCCGTTGCAGCGGAAGCAGCATCGTCTCGTTGCACGGGATAACGAGGTCGTAGTGCTCATGCTGCAACAGGCGCGTCAGCGCCGCGAGCCACTCGCCGCCCTCGCCCATCCAGGGCGGCAGATCATGGATTGCGCGGATATAGCGCGAGCGCAGCGCCGGCGAACGGAAATTGGCCGGTGCGGCATGTACGATAATGCCGCGGCGCCCCAACGATCGGGCGATGGCGAGAAAGCTGCGGGTATCGTCGCCGAAAACGAGAACCTTGCCGCCGGTCACGCACGGGCCCTCGTCGCCTCTGCGGCAGGGACAACTTGTCCCGGGGCGCGCGCACCCGGCGCCGAACTGTCGGCCGGCATACCAGCGGGCTGCCACGCGGGCACTTCCGGCAAGGCGGCGCGAAGCTGGCTTGGGGTCATCGACACCCCGCCGAGCTCGCCGACAAAGAATTCGAGAAATTCCTCGATCCGGCGCAGAAATCCCGACAGCTCCGATGGTGATCGGACATAACGCGTGCTGCCGGGCAGCAGCGACGAGCTGTGATAGCTGAAGACGAAGATACGATTGCCGCGAGCCAGCAACGCTCGGGTCAGACGGCGCAATTCCGCAATCGCCACACCCTCCGGGCTCGGCGGCGTCCATTCGAGCAGACCCAGCTGCGCGAACATGCCGCGCAGGCTCAGCTTGTCGAACCGCGACAATGCGGCATAGAGGCCCGGATGAAAGGCTTTCGGCAAAAGCGCCGCAAAGAGACCGGTAAAACCTGATGTCGCCGGGATTTCGAGGAGCGGCGCGTCGCCGCCGAACCAATAGGGCCGGTCGAAACCGCCACGAAAATCAGGGCCGTGCAGCCGTCGCAGATCGATCCCGGGCAAGACACTCATATCGATCCGATAGCCGAGCGCAGCCAATATACCGGCAATTTCCTCGCCGACGCCGAGCCGGCCGGCGCGGTAGGTAACCGGGCGAACGGCAAAGTTTGTGATGATCGCTTCGGTCAGCCGCGCGAGTTTTTCCTGCTGCAAGCCCGGAGCAAGATTTTGAGTGAACGAATTGCGGTCGTTCAGCGGCTCGCTCAAGGGCGGCGTGATCCACGGATGCAGATGAGCGCCGATCTCGCAGCGCTCGGATTGCGCGATCTCGCGCAATCCGACATAGGCTTCGGGCCGGGTGGCGACCGCATAGTCGACGAGATAGATCGGGCGCACGTCGAACCGGTCGAAAATCTCCTGTGCCAACCGTTGATTTTGGATATTTGCCACGCTCGTCTGCGTGCGCAGAAAGGGGCCGCTCCAATCGAATTCGGCCTCGGTGTCGATCGCGACGATCAGGATCGGCGGTCCGTCGGGGAGTGCGGCCAGCTGGTGCTCGGCAGGTGCGAGCAACGCGCCTTCGGCGAGCGGCGGACATATGTTCGCGGGGGTTGCGGGCATCTCAGATGTGCTCACAACGCTGGCCCGATCCCGCGACGCGGGCCTGCGGGCTGCCCCATCCTGGCCGGCACGCACCGGCGCCGCCCAACACGGGTGGATCGTGCAGCGAGCGGCCAAAGGTTTCGTGCGACACGCGCCAATCCAGAGCAGCAAACAAGATGCGACTTTCAAGACCATATTTTTTTCACAAATTCATTAACATCATCATGTCCGACTTAAAAAAAGGTGCCGGGGCCGCCGCCTGCCATTGCCGCAAGGTGACCGGCCGACTTACGAGCGGCCTCCCCGCCGTCGAGCCTAACGGCGCGGAAACGACGGCTATCGAGACAGGCGATGCTCGAAATTTCGATTGGCCGATCAATAAAATATACATTTTTATCGCTTAGCAATTCGCCGGCAACAGCCCTTCTGCAACCGCTACCGGAAGGCGATGACAAATTACCGCAATCCAACGACAGGTCGCCGCCAATATCGCTTAAGCGCGATCCCTGCGCCGGGTTTGGTAGCCAGGATGTGCCTAATCTTGACCGGGCGAGGCTTTTGAAGCAAACTGATTACTCATATCGAAGGTTGAAGTCTAATACTGATGTCAGACGTCATCGTCATCGAGCCTGGCCGGCAGGAGCTTAATTATTGGCGAGATCTGTGGCGCTACCGCGAGCTGTTCTACGTCCTCGCGTGGCGCGATGTCGCGGTGCGCTACAAGCAGACGGTGATCGGCGCCGCCTGGGCGATCATCCGGCCGTTTCTGACGATGCTGGTTTTTACCATCATCTTTGGCCGCCTCGCCAAATTGCCTTCCGACGGCAGCTCACCTTACGCGCTGATGGTGTTTGCCGGGATGCTGCCGTGGACCTTTTTCTCGACCAGCCTCAGCGAGGCCTCTGCCAGCCTGATCAGCAACGCCAATCTGATCAGCAAGGTATATTTTCCACGGCTGATCGTGCCGACGGCCACCGTGGTCGTCGCCTTTGTCGACTTCCTGATTTCCTTTGTGATCCTCCTCGGGATGATGGTGTGGTACCGATTCCTGCCGGGTTGGCAGATCGCTCTGCTCCCGATTTTTGTGCTGTTTGCCAGTGTTGCCAGCATCGGTCCGGCGCTGTGGATTACCGCCCTCAATGTCAAATATCGGGATTTCCGCTATGTGATCCCATTCATTGTGCAACTCGGGCTTTACGTGTCGCCGGTCGGGTTCAGCTCGAATGTGGTTCCTGAACAATGGCGGATGCTCTATTCGCTCAACCCGATGGTCGGGGTCATCGATGGTTTCCGCTGGTGTCTCCTCGGTGGACAAAGCCAGCTCAATCTGACGGGGCTGGCAGCGAGCGTCGTGGTCACGGCGTTTTTTCTGTGGTTCGGCATCCGCCGATTTCGCAGGACCGAGGCGAGCTTTGCGGATCTGATCTGAGGTCGAGGGCGCGCCGAGGCGACACCGCCGGCGGCGGTCGGCCCGGCAATCCCCCTCGACTTTGGGGCTATGCGTTGCGATGGGCCATCGGTCGAGCCCTGCGCGGCGCGCGGGCTTTTCCTTTACGAGACGCCGGCGGCCTTACCGCCCCATGATGTGAGGTGACGCGATCAACATGCCAACACCGGTCATCTCCGCCGAGAACCTGTCAAAGCACTACCTGGTCGGCCACCTCACCGAGCGCACGATGGCGGACCGCTTTCCCAATTTTCGCGACATGCTGGAGCGCAGCCTGCACAGTGCCGTGCGCAAGACGATCGACGTCATGCGCGGCCGCCAGGTGGTACAGGGCGACGCGGTCGAGGAATTCTGGGCGTTGCGGGACGTCAGCTTTACGGTCCATGAGGGCGAAGTTCTCGGTATAATCGGGCGCAACGGCGCCGGTAAAAGCACGTTGTTGAAGATTTTGTCGCGGATTACCGAGCCGAGCGCCGGGCGGATTACATTGCGCGGCCGGGTCGCGAGCCTGCTGGAGGTCGGCACCGGCTTTCACCCGGAATTGACCGGCCGCGAAAACATCTTTTTGAACGGCGCCATTCTCGGCATGAGCCGCGCCGAGATCCGCAAAAAATTCGACGAGATCGTCGCCTTTGCCGAGGTCGAGCGGTTTCTCGACACGCCGGTCAAACGCTACTCGTCGGGCATGTACGTACGCCTCGCCTTCGCCGTTGCCGCCCATCTCGAACCCGAGATCCTGGTCGTCGACGAAGTGCTGGCCGTCGGCGATGCCGAGTTCCAAAAGAAATGCCTCGGCAAGATGAACGAGGTCTCGCATCGCCTCGGCCGTACCGTCCTGTTTGTCAGCCACAACATGGCGGCGATCGCGCAGCTGGCCGATCGCGCGATTTTGCTGGACCGCGGATTGGTTGCAGTCGACGGCCCCGTTTCGGAAACCATCTCCGCCTATTTGTCGCGGGCGCTCGATCAGCGGGTCTACGTCGCTGCCCGCGAGCGGGACGACAAACCCCAGATCATCCGCGCCGAGGTGTTGACGACGAGCCCCGATGGGGTGCAGCAATCAGGCGAACCGCT
>DASXMC010000503.1:0-2274 GCA_036495885.1 Allostellaceae bacterium
GCCGCCGCCGGCTATGTATTGGCGCAGCTGCGCAAGAAATCCGGCAAGACAATGCAACACGTGGCCAGCGCCATCGGTATGACGCTCTCGGTCTATCATCGCGTAGAGATGGCAAGTCGCATGATCCAGGCCCGTGAGATCGAGGCGGCTGCCGAGTTTTATGGAATGACCTCTGCCAAACTCGTCGCGATGTTTGAGCGGCGAACACGCGACAATCTCGCACAGTTGGAGCAAGGTGTCGGCCCCGAGCAATTGTTGCCGCGCACCCCCCGCTCGCTGTTGAAAGAGGATGCCCGATGGGGACGGCTCGGAGCCCTCGAACGCTCCGCCTTGCGGCGCAGCATCCGCTATGTCGCCCCGTCGAGCCAACCGCTGGAATTGCCGGTCTACGGGCAGATGACTGCGGACCAGAATGGCGGTCGCCGCTTTGTCATCGATCGCGAACTCATGCTCGACCGGGTCGCGATCTGCAAGTTGATCTCCCCGGACAGCTCATCTTTTTTGGTACGGAACTACTCGCAGCGCCTGGGATTTCTGCTGCGGCCCGGCGCCATCGCCTGGGTCGATCCGCAAACGGCGGCCGCGATGGGCGACATCGTCTTTCTCGTGCGCCATGACGCCAGCGCCGAAGCCGCAGTGGTTATCGGTGACGGCCTCGGACCGCTTCGGCTGAAGATGTACAATCCGGAGGAGGAAATTCCGGTCGACGACCGGGGAATTGCCGCCGTGCTGCGCATCCGCATGCTCATCCTGCCGTGATGAACAAAAAGCCACCTGTGCTAGTACCTAGTTTCGTAAATCAGCGTATGTGATCACGAACGCATCGTCATGCCCGAGAGACCCGCAGGCGATATCCCCCTCTCCGTCCTGGGGGCGGAGAGGGGCTCTTGGTCCGGCCGGCGAGATGGGATATCGCGCGCCTGACATTCGCGAATTTCTGCAATTAGATACTAGTTTGTGCTTCGGAAGTCCGTTTCATTGACTGTATACTGTGATTGCGAGCGAAGCGAAGCAATCTCGTGCGGAATACCGACACCGCGAGCTCGGGATTGCTTCATCGCCCTAATGGCTCCTCGCAATGACGGTCCATTTGTACCAGTAATACTTGTATTTAAGGAACAGCTGCGCGGCTCAATTCTGATAAGTCTACCGCCAGAGCGATCGCGACGCGAGGCGCGCGCCTTCGGCCAAGGTGCGCAGCTTGGCCCATGCAAGGTCGGCATGGACCCGCCCGCCGAGGCCGCAATCGGTTCCGGCGATGACGTTCTCGCGGCCGGCGATTGCGGCGTAGCGCAGGATGCGGTCGGCCACGAGTGTCGGGTGTTCCACCAGATTGGTGGCATGGCTCACGACCCCCGGCATCAACATTTTACCGGCGGGCAGTTTTGCGTTCTGCCACACGCGCCACTCATGTTCATGGCGCACATTGGCGGCCTCGAACGAATAGGTCTGCGCCTTGACCTCGAGGATCAGGTCGATGATGTGCCCGAGCGGCAGATCGTGGGTATGCGGCCCGTGCCAGCTGCCCCAGCACAAATGATAGCGGACCCGCTCCTCGGGAAGGTCGGCGATTGCGTGGTTGACGGCATCGATGCGCAGCCGGGCGAATTTGCGGTAGGCCTCAACCGTCGGTTCGGGCTTCAGCATGTCCCACCAGTCGGGCAGACCGGGGTCGTCAATCTGTAAGATAAAGCCCGCTGCGACCACAGCGCGATATTCCTCGCGCAGCGCATCGGCCAACGCGAATAGGAACTCCTCTTCGGTTTGGTAGTATTCGTTGAAGATGAAGTGGTCGAGCCAGCCTGGCGCCAACACCGGCACAAAGGCCTCCTCGATCGCTGCCCCCGAGCGCTCGATTGCAGTTTTGAAGGTGTCGAGCTGGCGGTCGATGGCTGCGGGCCCTTTCGATGCGACCGGGCCGCGGGCGACGACGCGCTCGGTCACCAGCGGCACCGGCCGCTCGCCGGGCACCAGAAACAGGGTTCCGGCGCGGTCCATGTCACCGTAGAAATCGGGAAATGCGTCGCGCTCACGGGTCGAATGCCGGGTCGTCGGGGGCTCACCCGGCGCCACCGGACGCGCCTCTATTCCGGTAAAGTGTGCGGTATAGTGGGCCACCGAGCGCGCCGTCCAGAACTCGCCGTCGCCGATGGTGTCGATCCCGGCCTCGACTTGCTTCTTGACCGTCTCGACAATCGCCGGCGTGACCTCCCGGGCGATGACCGCGGGATCGGTTATCTCGGCGCCGGCGAGCCGCGCCGGCATGTCCTCCCA
>DASXMC010000504.1:0-3672 GCA_036495885.1 Allostellaceae bacterium
TCGCGCCCGCCATAGATGCGCGAGCGCCGCGACTCGATCCGGTCGCCATCGCTGATTGCGAGATGGATGCTGCCGCCAAAATCGATGCGGTCGGGGCCGTCATCGACCTCGATCAGCACCGCCAATGCATGACTGGCCCCAGTCTCCTCGCGCGCGGCGCCGGCGACGGCCTCAGCCGTCTCTCGGCTCATCTCGCCGGAAATCAGCGCCCCGTCGAGGCCAAAGGCGGCGGCGATTTCGGCCGGGTCGCGCGCCACGAGCCCGCGGCGGAACACCTTTTCGGCACCTGGTAGCGGCGCCAGGCGGGCGGCGATCTGGCCGCCGGTATAGGTTTCGACGATTGCGAGCGAGCCGCCGCGCCCGGCGAGCGCCGCCAGCACTACGCCCTCGAGGGTCTCATTGTCCTCGGAGAGGATGAAATTGCCGAGCCGCTTGCGGACCTCGGCTACAACCGGCGCAAGCTTGCGGTCGATGTCGTCGTGATCGACACCGCGCACCGTCAATTTGGTCTCGATCTGCGGGTAGTGGGTGCGAAAGCCCAGCTTGACGCTACCGGGCGACAGATCCTCGACCCCCGCCAGCAGTTGGTCGACATGCGATTCCCCGAGCCCGTAGGTGTGGAAGCGCTTTAAATGGATCACGCCTGGGCTGCCGGCGCGCGTCAACAGCCGAGGAATGATCTGCTCTTCGAGCATGCGAAAAAGCTCGCGCGGCACGCCGGGGGTGAAGAAAAACCGTGCCTTGCCGATGTCGAGGGCAAAACCGCAAGCGGTGCCGACCGGATTGTCGAGCATCTCCGAGCCGACCGGCAGCATCGCCTGTTTGCGATTATTGGCCGACATGACGCGGTTGCGGCGGCGGAAGAAATCTTCCATACGTGCGAGCCATTCGTCGCTCAGCACCATGTCGACACCGGCGGCGCGCGCCGCGATCTCCTGCGAGAGATCATCGATTGTGGGGCCGAGCCCGCCATTGACGATGACCGCGTCGGCGCGCTCGGCGGCCATCTGGAATGCCGCGAGCAATTCGTCGCGGTCGTCGCCGACAGTCGTTCCCCAAGACACCGACAGCCCATAATCCTCGAGCTTTTGGGTCATATAGCTGAAATTGGTATTGACGATCTTTCCGGTCAGGACTTCGTCGCCGGTGCAAATGATCTCGATCCGCATGCGCTGTCCTCTTGCCTATCAACTGTCGGTCGAATGCGCGTTTGCTGCAATCTTTGGGCGCGCCCTCCCCTCCCCTATTCCACGCTCTCCTGCGGAAAGGCGGTCGCGAGAAAGCGCAGCATTTTTGGGCCGGCATAGGCGCCAAAGCTGCCAGGCTCCTCGACCGGATCCACACTCCAGAAATGCCCCGCCCCCGGCACCACGATCGTGCGCGCGAAAAAGCCGGCCTGCTTCAGCGCGGTAAGGAATCTCTCCGACTGTGTCGCCGGATTGACGATGTCGTCTTCGCGGCCATAGATCAAAAGAAAGCGCGTCTTGTTCTTGTCGATCGTAGCGTAGCTGATCGGCGACGCCTCAAAGAACCGCTTGCGGCTCTTCATCGGCGGGCCGCCGAGCAACTTTTCGGTGATCGGGTCGAGCGGCCGCGTGATCTGGTCGTGTTCCCATTGCGCCAGCATGTCGTAGACCCCGTAGAAGCCTATCACCGCCGTGACATGGGTCGGGATCGACGCATAGGGATCGTTCCGGCAGCCCTCCAAAAACAGCGGCTCGTCGCCGGCCAGCGCCACCAGGGCGGCCAAGTGTGCGCCTGCCGAGTCGCCGATCAGTCCAACCCGGTCCGGATCAACGCCGAGTTCGGCGGCCTGGCCGCGCACGAACTGGACTGCGGCTCTGCAGTCGCAGACGACCCCCGGCCAGGTGCTCGCCCCCGGTTTCATCAACCGATATTCGGTCGCGAACAGGGCATAGCCGTGCCTAGCGAGATAGCCGCCCCAATCCCGGTAAAATTTGCGGTCGCCGAGTTGCCAGCCGCCGCCATGCAATGCCACCAACACGGGCGCTTTCGCTCTCCCCTTCGGCCGGTACAAATCGCCGAGCAACGTCATCCCGTCGTGTTCCGCGAACACGATGTCGGTTCTCGTTTCAACCGCGAATTCTGTCATCATCCGAGCCAGCCCATCCTTGCCATGCGGCCGCGCAAGCATCTCATTGGTATATCCGAATTCGGCCGTATATCCGAATTCAGCCTCGCTCCGCCGGTCGATCGGCTGCTGCGGGGCAGGAAATTTCTCTGCAGGGCTGCTTGATCACCATGGATGCTGTCATTGCCGGCGGGCGACGCAATCGCGCGATCGGTGCTTCCGGTCCCTGTCAGGCGTGGTTCGTCGCGAAGAGGCTTCGCTGCGATCCTGCTATCGGCGAACGTTTGCCCGCTTCTCCGCGACGCGATTGTGCGGTTACGAGCCTTTGGCGGCAATGGCGCGGTTAATCGCTTCGACGACGGCTGGGCGATGACCGTCCTGCGCCCAACTCAAGGGATCGCGGCCGGTATAGTCCGTCTTGTTCGGATTTGCGCCCTTGGCCAAGAGAGCGCGCACGATTTCAAGCTCGCCGCGGCTCGCCGCGGTCATCAGCGGCGTCATCCCATCCTTGTTCTGCGGGTCGACCTCGGCCCCGGCATCGAGCAGCAGCTTTGCGGCTTCGATCTGGTCCTGCTCGACGGCCAGATGCAATGGGGTATTGCCCAAATGGTCGACGGGATTGAGCTTGGCGTCGGCTTTGATCAGGATCGCGATGATCTGCAAATTCCCGTTGACCGCCGCGTAATGCATCGCGGTGCGCGCTTGGTCATCGACCTGGTTGGGATTGCCGCTGCCGCCGCCGACCAGCTGCCTGACCTGCTCCGCATCGTTTTGCGCGGCAGCGCGCGCGACGTTGTCGTAAAAGGCGCTGAACGGGTTGAGGTTGAGCTGAGCACGTGGGGCGGAGCCGCAGACAACAAGGCCCACAGCTGCCAGCCCGAAGATCGCCGTCCGACGCATGCTCATGAAACTCTCCTGGCAGAAAAGAGCAGGCGCGTTTCGGCGAGCCAGTCGAGCGCTTTCTCGACAGTCTCGACCAAATCGCCCGGCTCGGGCGGAGGGCGCCGCACCATGACAATCGGTAGGCTGAATTCGCGGGCGGCGACCAGCTTGGCTTCGGTCGCCGCACCCCCGCTCGCCTTGCACACCAAGACGTCGATCGCATGCCGTGCGATCAGATGCCGCTCGTTGGCGAGCGCGAAGGGTCCGCGCCCGACCACCACCTCGCAAAAGCGCAGCGGCAGCGGCCGGCGCGGCGGGTCGACCAACCGAACCAGAAATCGCACTCCGGCAATGCCCGAGAACGATTCGATCTCGCCGGCGCCAATCGTCAGCCACGCGCGATGCCCGATGCGGGCGACAACGCGCGCCGCCGCCGCCATGTCGTCGACCTCGATCCAGCGATCGAGGCGGTGCCGGGGCCACGGCGGGCGCAACAAAGTGAGCCGCGGCACCTCCGCGATTTCGCAGGCCTGTCGCGCTTCAGCGGAGATCCGCGCTGCAAACGGGTGGGTTGCATCGATCACGCAATCGATATCGCGCTCTTTGAGATAGGCGGCGAGCGCCGCGGCCCCGCCAAAGCCGCCGATGCGCACCTGTCCAGGGATCGGACCCGGCCGCTCGGTGCGGCCGGCAAGCGA
>DASXMC010000505.1:0-1923 GCA_036495885.1 Allostellaceae bacterium
GATGATTTCGCCCACCATTCCGGGATGATCTCGCCCGGGTAGGCGGCGTCTCTGCTGGCCCGCTTAGCGTCCGCTCCTTTGGCTTTTGCCGTGGGGGAGGACCGATGCCAGCAGAGAGGATCGCAATGCGCCATGTGCGCGACGTACTTCGGTTGAAGACCGCCGGAGTGTCCGGCAACGAGATCGCGCGCCGTCTGAATGTCGCGTCATCAACTGTCCGGCTGACTTTGCAGCGGCTGGCGGCAGCGGGACTGCACTGGCCCTTGCCGGCCGAGATGACTGATACCGCGTTGGAGGCGCAGCTCTTTTCTGCAGTCGGCAAGAAGCAAGGGCATCGCTGCTGCCCTGAGCCTGATTGGGCGGCGCTTCACCGCGAGCTCAAGCGCAAGCACGTCACCCTTCAGATTCTGTGGGACGAATACATCGAGCAGCATCCCGACGGATATCGCTACTCGCGCTTTTGCGAGCTGTACCGGGGCTGGGTGTCACGCATCTCGGTCACGATGCGGCAGACCCATGCCGGCGGCGACAAGCTGTTTGTCGATTACGCCGGCGACACGGTGCCGGTGATCATCGACCGGCTGACCGGCAAAGCTCGGCCGGCGCAGATTTTTGTCGCGGTGCTCGGCGCCTCGAACTTCACCTATGCCGAGGCGAGTTGGACGCAAACGCTTGCCGACTGGATCGGCGCCCATACCCGGGCCTTTGAGGCGATCGGCGGGGTGCCCAACCTGCTGGTACCGGACAACACCAAAGTCGCGGTGATCAAGGCCTGCCTCTACGAGCCGCAGGTCAACCGCACCTATGCCGAGATGGCGGCCCATTACGACACGGCGATCCTGCCGGCGCGGCCGCGCCGTCCCCGCGATAAGGCAAAGGTTGAGGCTGCCGTGCTGATTGTCGAGCGTTGGTTGCTCGGTAGGCTGCGCCATCGCCGCTTTTACAGCCTGGCCGAGCTCAACGCGGCGATCGGCGCGTTGCTGCGCCAACTCAACGAAGAGCGGCTGCTTCGCCGGCTTGGCGTTACCCGCCGCACGCTGCTCGAGGAACTCGATCGGCCATATCTCAAGGAGTTGCCGCGCGAGCCCTACGCCTTTGCCGAATGGCAGCTACGCCGCGTCGGCGTCGACTACCACGTCCAGGTCGAGGGGCATTTCTATAGCGTTCCTTATCGCCACGCGCGCCGCGAGGTCGAGGTACGCCTGACGCCGCGCACCGTCGAGGTCTTTCTCAAGGGCGAGCGCGTCGCCGCCCATCTGCGCTCCAGCGGCAATTACCGGCACACCACCCTTGCCGATCACATGCCGTCGAGTCATCGCCGTTATGCCGACTGGACAGTCGAGCGTATTCGCCAAGAGGCGACTGCCATCGGACCCGCCACAGCCGCTTTGTGCGAGCTGATCCTGGAGCGCCGGCCGCACCCCGAACAAGGCTTCCGTTCCTGCCTGGGCATTGTCCGCTTGGTGCGGCCGTTCGGTGCCGACCGCCTCGAAGCGGCAGCCACGCGAGCGATCGAGATCGGCACGCTGACCTACGGCTCGGTACGCTCGATCCTTGACAACAAGCTCGATCGCCAGGCCGGACACCGGCCACCCGCCGAGAGCGTCCCGGTCCTCCACCCCAATATCCGCGGCCCCCGCTACTACCACTAACCCGTTAAGGAGAATGGACATTGCTGACCCATCCGATGCTCGATCAGATGGCCCAACTCGGGCTTGCCGGCATGGCCCAGGCTTTCGCCGAACTCGAAGCCTCCGGTGAAGGCGCACCCCTCACCCACGCCGACTGGCTCGGTCTGCTCGTCGATCGCGAGATAACCCATCGTCGCGACAAACGCCTCGCCGCCCGGCTGCGCTATGCCCGATTGCGCCACCAAGCCGTCATCGAGGACGTCGATTACCGGGCCCCGCGCGGCCTCGATCG
>DASXMC010000506.1:0-8069 GCA_036495885.1 Allostellaceae bacterium
GTTGCCGAGCAGACGCGCCGGCTCGACGCCCTCGGCATCCCCTACGATCTGACCCCCGGCGTGCCGTCATTCGCCGCCGCCGCCGCGGCACTCGGCTGCGAGCTGACCTTGCCGGAAATGGTTCAGAGCGTGATTTTGACGCGCACGGCGACGCGATCCTCGCCGATGCCCGAGGGGGAAGCGCTCCAACGCCTGGCGGCAACCGGTGCCACCTTGGCAATCCATCTGTCGGCGGCCAACCTCGCACATATCGTGCGCGCGCTTACCCCCATTTACGGCGGCGATTGCCCGGTGGTCGTCGCTTATCGCGTCAGCTGGCCCGACCAGCAGCTGATCCGCGGCACCCTCGGCGACATCCGCGAGCGGGTCAAAGCGGCTCACATCACCCGCACCGCACTGGTGCTGGTGGGTGCTGCGCTGGGCTCTCCCTCGACCGCAGCCGCCGACAGCCGGCTCTACGCTCCCAATCACCACCACCTGCTGCGCCCGCGCCGCGCGTAGGCCTAGGCTAAGGCTGGGCGCCAAGACGCTTTCGCCGCACTTGCCGCAGCCACGGCCTGCCCTCACCTTGCCATTTTAACGACGATCCGATGGAGCGCGGCCATGGCCCGACTGATGTCCGCAGCGGCGCTGAATGCGCCACCGGCCGCGGTCGCAAACCCCGCGCCAAAGGCTGTAGCGGCGTGGCTCTTTTGCTGCTGCGGACTGATTTTTGCGATGATTGTGGTTGGCGGCATCACCCGGCTGACCTTGTCGGGGCTGTCGATCACCGAATGGAACCCGGTCATCGGCGTCATACCGCCCTTGACGCAGGCACAGTGGGCCGCCGAGTTTCAGCGCTACCAACTGGTCCCGGAATATCGGACGCTCCATTACGGAATGAGCCTCGCCGATTTCAAAACCATCTTTTTTTGGGAATACACGCACCGGCTCGTGGGCCGGCTGATCGGCGTTGCCTTTGCCGTGCCGCTCGCCTGGTTCTGGATTAGGGGCCGGCTGCCGCGCGGTCTCGCCCCCGCATTGCTCGGCATCCTCGCCTTGGGCGGCGCGCAAGGCGTCTTGGGCTGGTACATGGTCGAAAGCGGTCTCGTCCACCGGGTCGAGGTCAGCCAGTACCGGCTCGTCGCCCATCTGGCGCTGGCACTCGCGATCTACAGCCTGATCCTATGGACAGCGCTCGGCCTATTGTCCCCCTCTCCGCCCTTTAGGGGGAAGAGGGAGGGGCCCGCGAAGCGGGAGGGTGAGGTGGGCGCCGGCCGCTCGGAGATCCCCCACCTCACCCCAACCTTCTCCGCCCCCAGGGGCGGAGAGGGAGACTTCCTGTGGCGGCGCGCGGCGGAGGTGGTAATTCTCCTCGTCGGACTGACGATTGCCGCCGGGGGCTTTGTCGCCGGCACCCGCGCCGGGCTCACCTACAACACCTTTCCTCTGATGGACGGCCATCTGATCCCGCCAGGTTATACCCAGCTCGATCCGTTTTTCCGCAACTGGTTCGAAAACATTCCCGCGATCCAGTTCGACCACCGCCTGCTCGCGGAAACGACGTTTGCGGTCGTGCTGGGGTTGTGGGCCTTCGGCCTGCGCCGTCTGAGCGACCGCCCCGCCCGCACGGCGCTATGGGCGCTGTTCGCCGCCGTCATCATCCAGGCGACGCTCGGCATATCGACCTTGCTACTGGTCGTGCCAATCCCGCTCGCCGCCGCCCACCAGGCCGGCGCCGTTTTGTTGCTGACCGCCGCGATTATCTTCCGCCATACCTTGGAGCCGTGTCGGTCATAGACGCAAAAACGCGCACGACCATATATTATCGCGAGAGGGAGCACACGATGGCCGACGACGCCGCCTTTGCCAAAAAGACCCTTGAAGATTGGGCGGCGCTGGCCGGCAAAGAGCTGCGCGGCAAGCCGCTCGATGGACTCGACTGGGTCACCCGCGAAGGCATCCGGGTCAAGCCGCTCTACACGACAGCCGATCTCGAAGCAATCGAGGCACGAGGCTCCCCGATCAAAGACGAGATGTCCGGCTTTCCCCCCTATTTGCGCGGGCCGCGAGCGACGATGTACGCCAACCGGCCGTGGACGATCCGGCAATATTCGGGGTTTTCGACGGCGGAAGAATCAAACCGGTTTTACCGCGAGAATCTGAAGGCCGGGCAGATGGGGTTGTCGATCGCCTTTGATCTGGCGACCCATCGCGGCTACGACAGCGACCACCCGCGGGTCGTCGGCGATGTCGGCAAGGCCGGCGTCGCGATCGACAGCGTCGAGGACATGAAGATCCTGTTCGATGGCATCCCGCTCGACCGGATGAGCGTGTCGATGACGATGAATGGCGCGGTCTTGCCGGTACTGGCCGGTTATATCGTCGCCGCCGAGGAGCAGGGGGTCGCACAGGACAAACTGCAGGGCACGATCCAGAACGACATTTTAAAGGAGTTCATGGTCCGCAACACCTACATTTACCCGCCCGGGCCGTCGATGCGGATCGTCGCCGACATTATCGAATACACCACGCGCCATATGCCGCGGTTCAATTCGATTTCGATCTCCGGCTATCACATGGAAGAAGCCGGCGCGACCTCGGTCCAAGAATTGGGGTTTACCCTCGCCGACGGCCTCGAATATGTGCGCGCAGGACTGTCGCGCGGATTGAAGATCGACGAATTCGCGCCGCGGCTGTCGTTCTTTTTCGGGATCGGTATGAATTTTTTTATGGAGATCGCCAAACTGCGCGCCGGGCGCGTGCTGTGGGCGCGGCTGATGCAGCAATTCGCGCCCGACGACCCGGCGAGCCTGGCGTTGCGCACCCATTGCCAGACCTCAGGCGTCAGCCTGACCGAGCACGATCCGCACAACAACATCATCCGCACCACAATCGAGGCCTTGGCCGCGGTGCTCGGCGGGACCCAGTCGCTGCACACCAACTCCTTCGATGAAGCGATGGCGTTGCCGACCCCGGCCTCGATGCGCATCGCCCGCAACACACAGCTGATCCTCGCCGAGGAGACCGGCATCACCCATGTCGTCGATCCGCTCGGCGGCAGTTATTATCTCGAAAGCCTGACGCATTCGCTGTGCGAGGCCGCGAGCAAATTGATCGCCGAGGTCGAGGCTTTGGGCGGGATGACCAAAGCGGTCGAAGCCGGCATGCCGAAACTGCGCATCGAGGAAGCTGCGGCACGGCGGCAGGCGGCGATAGACCGCGGCGAAGAGACGATTGTCGGCGTCAACAAATATCAATCGGGCGAGCCGACCGCGGTCGAGTTGCTCGACGTCGACAACTCGGCGGTGCGCGCGGCACAGATCGAACGGCTCGAGCGGGTGCGCCATACGCGCGATCCCGAGCGTTGCCGGCAGGCGCTTTCGGCGCTGACCGAGGCAGCACGTAGCGGCCGCCGCAATCTCTTGGCGCTGTCGATCAAAGCGACCCGGGCACGGGCGACGGTCGGAGAGATCTCCGATGCGCTCGAAGCTGTCTTCACCCGGCACCGCGCGCAGATCCGGGCCGTCTCCGGCGTCTATGGCGGGCTCTACGAAGGCGACGAAGGCTTTGCCCGCATCCAGCGCGAGATCGAAACTTTCGCCCGCGACGAAGGCCGCCGGCCGCGCATGCTGGTGGTCAAACTCGGCCAGGACGGCCACGACCGCGGCGCCAAGGTCATCGCCACCGCTTTTGCCGATATCGGTTTCGACGTCGACATCGGCCCGCTGTTTCAGACCCCGGATGAAGCAGCGCGCGAGGCGGTCGAAAACGATGTCCACATCGTCGGGGTGTCAAGCCAGGCCGCCGGCCACAAGACCTTGGTGCCGGCACTGATCGAAGCACTTCGCCGCCAAGGAGCCGACGATATCCTCGTCGTCTGCGGCGGCGTGATCCCAACCAAGGACTACGACTTCTTAAAAAAAGCCGGTGTCAGCGCAATTTACGGCCCCGGCACCAACATACCGCAAGCCGCCGCCGAAATCCTGTCGCTAATCCGCAAACATCGCCTTGCGGCGTGAGCCACGGCCGGACGCACAAAGGCAGGGCGCCTTGCCCGTGCCGCTGTTCACAAGCATCCTTCACAACACCGGTGTGGTGATCGTAGGTCTGGGCGTCGCGTTGACCGGAACGAGGCTCGATCTGCTTCTGGGGATAGAGATTTCAGGTCGGTTCCTGCCGCAGTCGCCGGGTTTCTGTTCTTGATTGGCGAATTTCTGCTGAGGGTCTGGGCGACATACTACTTCTACCAGGAGCGAATGAAGGTGGTCTCGTTGTCACCTCAGGAAACACTGATCACCTCGGGCCCTTACCGCTTCTCGCAAAATCTGCTTTATCTGGGAGGCAACGGGTTTATTTTTCTTCTAGGCGCGGCGCTGTTCCTGAGATCGCCCGCCGCAATTGTGATTACCATTATCCAACTCCCTTGGTCGATCTTTTTATTCGGCGCGAGGAGAGGCAATCGGAGAAGGATTTCCGAGAGGAGTGGCTGCAGTACCGCAACCGCGTACGCAGATGGCTATGACATCGCCATGCTTTGCCGGTCGGAGACGAGCCGATAGCTGCGTAGTGTGGGTTGGGCGACGCGAAACCCACAGAGTTTTGCGATGATCGGCGAGCCGCTGCGCGCCGTTATTGCCGTCTGCCGCGGCGGGAACGATATGAATTGGCACCCAATCATCGATAACCGAAGTCAACCACCGCTATGGATTTCGCTCTCCGCTCAACCCATCCCACGTCCTCTTCGGTCCCGTTGGAACGCGTGGCGGACCCCGTCGGGGTCGTGGGCGATAACGGTGAGATAGGCGCGGGCGGGCTGGTCGGATTCCGAGCGGCCCTGCTCCCAGTCGCGCAACGTGCCGAGCGGGATGCGATAACGCGCGGCGAATTCTTCCTGGGTCAGCGCGGGCGCGCCGCAGCGTCTTGACGCGCGGCACCCGCTTCGCGCGGGCAAATTCTTCGTCAGTCATTCGCCGCGCATCCGGGTCCCGCATTGCCGCTTCGTGGACTTCGGTATCTGTCCTTGCATCGAGGCGACTCCAGTTATGTCTCTCGATTTTCGTTGTGGTATCTCCGTTTATGGGCTTCGTTTTGACGATTGCGGAGGCGCGGCGGGGTTACGCCGGCACCAGATGCGCGACCTTCGGCATGACCTCGCGCGCCAACAGCTCCATCGAATGACGCCAGGCCTGCGGGTTTTCGCTGTAGTCGAAGCAGAACAGCAACAATGAGCCAAAGCCGCCGACATCGTCGTACATCCGCTCGATCTTTTCGACGACAGTTGCGGGCGAGCCGATCAGCCAATTGTGGGTGGCGCAATACTCGGGGGTGACGTCGCTGTCGGCGACATCGGGGCTGTGCTTCAAGAATTCGATGACGCCGACATCGGTCAGCAACGGGATGAAATATTCGCGCATCATGCGGCCCATCATATTGTCGACCGACAGCCGCCAGGCCTCGGCGTCGGTGTCGGCGACAAAGATCTCGCGCACCAGTCGCCATTGCGAGCGCTTAGGCGTGCGGCCGCTGCGCCGCGCCCCTTCCTCGACCGATTCCCAGTGGCTCGCGACATAAGTCTGGTTGAGATTGAGGCTCATCGGCAAAAAGCCAAGCTCGCCGGCGAGCTTCAAGGTGTCTGAACCCTTGCTGACGCCTGCCACGCCAATCGGCGGATAGGGCTTTTGCAACGGCTTCAAATGCGGGCGCAACGTGCGCAGCATCAGATCGGTTTTGCTGACCTGCCAGTATCTGCCGACGTAATCGAACGGCTCCTCCGCGGTCCACAATTTCAGAATGATGTCGAGCGCCTCGCGCGTCATCTGACGGTGCTCGCCGGTATAGCCGTCGACATGGAACATGGCCCAGTCGCTCGGTAGACCGCTCGCGGCCACCCCGAAATTGAGCCGGCCCTGGGCCATATGGTCGAGCATCGCGACCCGATTGGCCAGTTCCGCCGGATGGTGATAGGGCAACAGAAAGCCGCCGGGTGCCAGGCGGATATTCCTGGTTTCCATCAAGGCCTGGGCGATCAACAGGTCGGGTGCCGGATGCGGCTCCCAGGGAGCGGTGTGATGCTCGCCGATCCAGGCCTCCTTGAACCCCAATTCGTCAGCCCAGCGCAAGGTATCGAGATCCCAGCGATGGCCGTCGTAAAGACCGCGCTCGGGCGGGTGCGAGGGCATCGTGAACAGGCCATATTCCATTGATCTTCCTCCCGGGGATCGGTTCGCCGGTGCAGTCTAGCGCCCGAGGCCGGTGGGCGCGAGGGGAGGCCGCCGGTTTTCGGAAGGCCTGCCTCGTGCCAATATTCCGGTGCAGAACCGCATCGGGTGAGGCGAGGGCGGTTACATCCGACAGTCTCGCCCTGCCGAGCACTCCTCGTAGTGTGCCTCAGAGAAGGGCGCGATCTCGGCTGCGGTTCAAACCGGCATGGTGCGGCGTTGGTGGGCGCGGCCGATCGCGGCGGTTTCCTCACGGTGTCCGGCGATGACCCGCACCCCCTCGTCGAGCTTCGCGGCGATGTTTTCCGGTGTGGCGGTTTCGAGAAACGCGATCCGGTTTTTGCGGCAGGCGGCAAAGACGCGCTCGCGCGCCTCGCGCATCGCCGCGGGGTAAGGCTCGCGCGGCACCGACACATACCCCAGGGAGAGGCCGAGATCGCCCGGCCCCAATTCGGCAAAGCCGAGGCCCGGGACAGCGAGGATCGCCTCGCAATCGGCGATCCCCTCGGGCGATTCGAGCTTGACGCCCAGCAGCAATTCGCCCTCCGAGGCAAGCGGCCATGGCTCGCAGCGCTCGATATATTCCTCGGCCGAAATTCCCCATACGGGTGCGGCGGTCGCCTCCGAGCCACGGCCGCGGGTGCCGATGCCGAGCTTGCCGCCCGCGGCCTCGCCGACGGCTCCGCGCATCCGCTCGACGGGCGACGGCAGCGCCGGATCGACGCCGGTGGCGTGATGCGGATAGCGGCAGGATTCGACAAAGGCGCGCACGGCATCCGCACTCTCGGCCTGGCACAGCAAGATGCCGTGCACGCCGCGGCCGAGAATCTGACGGAACTGCCAGGCATTGAAGCGCACATTGGCAAGATCGATGCCGTTGACCGGAGCTTCGACGATCACCGCAGGGGTGCGGTGGCCGGAGCGGGTCGGGCCGCCTTCGACCAGCCCCGCCATGTATTCGGCGAGCCCACTCATGTCAAAGGCGCCGTGTTCCATGCCGACATTGATGTAGTCGGCTCAGGTGTTCGCGTCCTCGCGGCCCTGTGCGCGGGTCAAGACGTGTCCGCTATGGCCGCCGGTGTAGTAGATCGCCTGGTTCTGCGCCAAAAGCTCGAGCGCCCGATTGATACGTCGGTCCATGCCTTCCTCCGGGCTGGCGGCGGCGCCCGTTGACCATCGCGCCGCCGCGGCTATAGTCGCCGGCGCCGCGTGCGGGCGTGGCGGAATGGCAGACGCGGCAGACTCAAAATCTGTTGCTCGAAAGAGCGTGGAGGTTCAAGTCCTCTCGCCCGCACCACATCCGTTTCAGCGGCTCATCGGATCGGGCGGTTACAGGCGCGGAATCTGCATTCCGCGCTGCACCGCCGGACGCTCGGCGATCGCGGCGAACCAGCGTCGGACGTTCGCATAGTCGGTCAGGGACACGCCTTGCCACTCATGCCGGAGCACCCAAGGATACGTCGCGACGTCGGCGATCGAATATTCGCTCCCCGCCAGGAATACGCTCGCGGCCAAGCGCTTGTCGAGCACGCCGTAAAGCCGTGCCGCCTCTTGTGAATAGCGCTCGATCGCATAGGGCAGAGGCTGCGGTGCAAATCGGCGGAAATGATGCGCCTGGCCAAACATCGGCCCGATCCCGCCGACCTGGAACATCAGCCATTGGATCGCCTGCGAGCGCCGGCGCGGGTCGGCGGAGAGCAAGAGCCCAGTTTTTTCGGCGAGATATACCAGGATGGCGCCCGACTCAAAGACTGCAAAGGGACCACCCCCGGGGCCGTCCTGGTCGACAATCGTCGGGATTTTGCCGTTGGGATTGACTTCTTGGTAAGCGGCGGCGAACTGCTCGCCATTGGCAATGTCGACGGGGTG
>DASXMC010000507.1:0-6592 GCA_036495885.1 Allostellaceae bacterium
ATAGGGTCCTTCGAGCGGCGTCCAGCTGCGCACCCGGGTAGCCGCCCCCGGACGCAGCAGATAGATGGCGGCACCGCTGCCGAAATCATGGTGGCGCCCATCCGCGGGAAAGTGCCGCTCATGGGTGCCCCAGCCGAGCTCAGCCGGCTGTGACCCCTCGCTGACAAAGCCGTCGATCGACCAGGTGTTGACGAACTCGCCCGGCTCTTTTGGCGCCGCGGCAACCTGGGTGTCGCGTTCGGCGATGTGGATGACCTTGACGCCGAGCCGCCGCGAGAGGCGGGCCCATTCTTCGCGCATTTGGGGAATGGCGGCATCGATACCTTGGTCGCGCGCCAGATCGAGCAAGGCTTGCTTGACAAAATGCGACACCAAGCCGGGATTGGCGCCGTGTGTAAGCACCGCGGTGGTGCCTTGCGGAAAGCGCCGGCGCAGCGCCAAGGCGCTTTCGCGCAGCGCATAATTCGACCGTGCCGCCGGCGGCAAATTAGGATCGGTGTAACCCCCCGGCCATGGCTCGATGCAGGTATCGAGATAGAGCGCACCCTTCTCCTGGCACAGCTCGATCAGCGCCGTACTCGAGACATCGACCGACAGGTTGAGGAGAAAATCGCCGCGGCCGATCACGGGCTCGAGCTTCGCGCGGTAATTGTCGCGGGTCAGCGCCGTTTGGTCGAAAGCGACGCCGTATTCGGCTGCGACCTCATGCCCCCGCGGTTCGGCGGTAATGATCGTGATCTGCGCCGGGTCGATGGCGATATGGCGCAGCAACAGCGGCAGCACGCCTTGTCCGATACTGCCAAAGCCGACGATGACGAGGCGTCCGCGAAAAGCCGCATGCTTCCTGTCCAGCATCCAAATCACCTTCAATTGGTTGTCTTTGGCGAGGTTCGCAGCACCGGCGTGTCAATCGCGGTGCGGTCGTCCAGCCGGTGATCTGTCGCCCCGTTATTGCGCAACCCAGCCGCCGTCGATCGACAATGCAGCACCGGTGATCGTGTTCGCCGCCTCGCTGCACAAGAAGACGACGAGCGCGCCGATTTGCTCAGGGGTCGAAAATTCGAGCAACGGCTGCTTTTCACGCAGCAGATCATGGCTCGCCTGTTGGACCGAAATTCCTTCGCCGGCGGCGCGGGCTTCGATCTGCCTCTGTACAAGCGGGGTCAGGACCCAGCCCGGACAGATCGCGTTGCAAGTAATTCCGCCGTTGGCGCTTTCGATCGCGACAACCTTGGTCAGGCCGACAATGCCGTGCTTGGCTGTGACATAAGCTGCTTTTTCGCCGCTCGCAACGAGGCCATGCGCTGACGCGATATTGATGATTCGCCCCCATTTCTTTGTCGCCATGTATGGTACCGCCGCTTTGGTCGAGTGAAAGGCGGCGCTCATATTGATCGCAATCACCGCGTCCCAGCGGTCCTCGGGGAAGTCGACGATCCGGGCGACATGCTGAATGCCGGCGTTGTTCACCAGGATGTCGATCCCGCCGAATTGATTCGCAGTTTCGGTTACGAGCTCTCGGATCTGCGCCGGCTTTGCCATGTCCGCCGGCGAATAGCCGACGGCGACCCCATGCTCGCGCGCCAGTTTTGTGCGCAGCGCTTCGATCGCTGGTGCCTCGCCAAAGCCGTTCAGCATTACCGAGCATCCCTGGGCCGCGAGTGCGGTTGCAATCCCGAGCCCGATCCCGCTCGTCGATCCGGTCACGATCGCGGCTTTACCTTTCAGCATAAATCTTCTCCTAAGATCGGTCTCGGAGGCGATGGCTCCCACGATCCGCGCGTACTACACTGCAGCTCATTTGTTGCGGTGCGGCAAATTAACCCAGAACGAGGTTGCCGTTGATACGCAACTTGTCGCCAAACCCGAGCCATATGATTGGCACTTACCATCCCGGCGCAAGGCGGCCGGAACGGAGAGCCAATACTTCGGCAGTTAGGTGAAAACTCGTAGGGGCGTAGAAGGGATCGGAATGTCGGAAATGCGTGTGGCAGCACGAAGGTTCGCGCCTGCGGCAGCGGAATTGCCTGCCCTTCGGGTTGCCACCTACAACATCCACGCCTGCGTCGGGCTCGATTGGCGTTATGATCCGGCCCGGATTGCTGCGGTGCTGCGTGAGATCGATGCCGACATCGTGTGTCTGCAGGAGGTCGCCACCCATGGTTCGCGCGATCCCAAGCGCGACCAGGCGGCTTATCTCGCCGAGGCTACAGGCCGCAGCATCATCGTCGGCACCGCGGTGTGCGGCCGCGGTCGCTTTGTCAACGCGATCCTCACGCGCTTCCCGCCGCTTGCGACGCGCGCCATCGATCTTGCGGTTAGCGGTTACGAACCACGCGGTGCGATCGATGTCGATCTGATGGTCGGCGATCGAATTTTGCGCGTCATGGCGACTCATTTCGGTCTTCGCGCCGGCGAGCGGCGACTCCAGGCCAATCGTTTGATCGAGGCGCTCGGCGAGCGGGCGGCGGCGCCCGGAACCGCACCCCATGCGGTGGTCCTGGTCGGCGATTTGAACGAGTGGCGCGGCCGGGCCGGTGGAGTACGCGCGCTCGATAAATGCCTCGGGCCAAGTGCGACGCCGCGCACCTTTCCCTCATGGATGCCGGTGCTGCCGCTCGACCGGATCTATGCCTTCGGACCGGCGATGCTTCGCGATGTCCGGGTCTATCGCTCGCCGCTTGCCCGGGTCGCCTCCGACCACCTGCCGCTCGTGGGAAGCTTGCGATGGACGAACCTTGAGCCGCACGCCTCGGAGCGAGACCGCGTCGGCGAGGACGCCACGCTCGCCCGCCACACCGCTCGTCGGGCGGACGCGGCGATTCCGCTGCGGCCGCGGGCGAATTGACGACGCGAAGCCACCGGCCGCGTTTGCATCAGACCCGGTACGGGATTAAAGGAGCGCTTAACGGGAGGAACCGGTTGTCCGATGTCGACCGGGCACATGCGGCACTCGACATGACCGATACCAGACTCGAACCGATGACGCTGAGGGCCGCAGCCGCCCGCACCGCGTTTGTCGGCCCACGACTGTCACCGGCCGGCGGCGTCGTAATCGACGGGCTCGATCTGTCGCAGCGGATTTCGACCGCAGATAGCCTTCAGGTACTCGCCGCTTTCCGCGAGCACCATGTCGTGGTCTTTCATGATCAAACCCTAGGCCGCGAACAGCAGTTTGCGTTTGCCGCCACCATTGGGGAAGTGGAGCGGAGTCCGGCGCACAAATCCACAAACAAGCGCTATGACGTCGCGCACATCATCTCGAATGTCGGGGCAGACGGAAGCCCTGTCGACCGCTCGGCATCCGCCGTCAGCAACTATAACTGGCATACTGACAAACCCTATTATCGCGAGCCGCCGATGATGACGGCACTTTACGCGGTTGAGATGCCGCCTTGCGGCGGCGATACCGAGTTCGCCAACGCGGCCCTCGCCTATGATGCGTTGACGCCTGAGGTAAAGCGCCGCATCGCCGGGTTGCGGGTGGTGTTTTATTGGGGTGCCGCCGCCCGCGGCCTGTCGGGAGAGCCGGCGGGTGCGGGCCACGCCAAGGGCGAAGCGGTCGACCATCCGCTGGTGCGCACCCACCCCGAAACCGGCGCCAAAGCGCTTTATCTCGGCAATCATTCTTCGCACATTCTGGGCTGGCCCCGGCCGGCCGGCCGAGCACTGCTCGACGAGCTTTTGGCACACGCGACGCGGCCCGAATTTGTCTATGCGCATCGCTGGCAGGTCGGCGATCTGGTGATGTGGGACAATCGCTGCCTGTTGCACCGGGCGGTCGCCAATTTCGCTCTCGACCAGCACCGGCGGGTCCTGCACCGCACGGTTGTCCGTGGCACCGTCCCGTACTAGCGCGATGCCTTGAGCGGGAGCGGCATGGCGAGATGGACGCTCGACGATATTGCCTGGCGGCGGTTCGACCAGGCCAAGATCGACCCCGATATCGTGCGGATCGTCAAAGCCTCCGCCCTCGTCGAATACAATGGCGGCGCCTACGCCCATCATCTTTGCCGGGTGTTCGGCGACGATCCGGGATTTCAGGTGTGTGCGACGCGCTGGGGCGAGGAGGAGATCCAGCATGGCCGCGCACTCGGCCGCTGGGCCGAGCTCGCCGACCCCGGTTTCGACTTTGCCGCCGCTTTTGTCCGCTTCAAAGAGGATTTCCGGATCGATTTCGACCGCGCCAGCTCGCGCCGCGGGTCGCGCGCCGGCGAAATGGTCGCGCGCTGCATCGTCGAGAGCGCAACAAGCTCATACTACCAAGCATTGCGCGATATGGCAGAGGAGCCGGTGCTGAAGCAAATCTGCCACAACATCGCTGCCGACGAGGTTCGCCACTACAAACTCTTTTACCGCACACTCGAGCGCTATCTCGATGCCGAACCCATCGGGATGTGGCGCCGGCTGTGGGTCGCGGTGGGGCGGCTTGCGGAGGGCCAGGACGACGAACTCGCCTCCGCCTACCACGCCGCGAACGATGCGGCAGCACCCTATGATCGCCGCCGCCACGCCCGCGCTTATGCGCGCCGCGCCTTTGCTGTTTACCGTGAGCCGCACATCGCGCGCGGAACCCGCATGATCCTGCGCGCCGCAGGCCTCGCCCCCCGAGGCCCTGTCGCGAACGCCGCCGCCCGCCTCGCCTGGGCCGCTCTGCGCTATCGCGCGGCTCGCCTCGCGGCCAATGGCGCCTAGGCTTGGGCGGCTCGCCGGCCCCAGAGGCGGCTTGACACTGCGACCGGCCGCGGCGTGAAGATGGCCTCTGCCCATTTGATCAGGCTACGGCGATGAGCGGTCTCGAACCCATTCCTTATTCCGATGCGCAGTTACGCGCGATCCTCGAGCGCGTGCGCACGATCGCGATGGTCGGCGCCTCGCCCAATTGGAACCGGCCCAGCTACTTCGTGATGAAGTATCTGCAGAACAAAGGCTACCGCGTGATCCCGGTCAATCCCGGCATCGCCGGCCAGACCCTGCTCGGCGAGAAGGCCTACGCCTCATTGCGCGACATCCCCGAGCCCGTAGACATGGTCGATGTGTTCCGCGCGGCGCGTGAGGCGCCGGCGATCGTCGATGACGCGATCACGATCGGCGCCAAGGTGGTGTGGATGCAGCTCGGCATCCGCGACGACGAGGCTGCGGCCAAGGCCGAGGCCGCAGGGATCGAAGTCGTCATGAACCGCTGCCCAAAAATCGAGTTCGGGCGCCTCGGCGGTGAATTGTCATGGAGCGGCGTCAACAGCGGCATAATTAGAAACCGCGCGCCCGAGCCGCCGCGCCCCCGCAGCACGAGGCAGCGGCCGGCCGCTGCGGGGTTTGACAAAGGGGGCTCGCACAACCGGACCTATGGCTTCGAGACCCGTGCCGTCCATGCCGGTGCCGCACCCGACCCCGTCACCGGCGCGCGTTCGACCCCGATTTATCAGACCGCCGCCTACGTCTTCGACGATGTCGACCACGCCGCTTCGCTCTTCAACCTGCACAATTTCGGCTACATCTATGCGCGGCTCAACAACCCGACGGTTGCGGTGCTCGAAGAGCGGGTAGCGAGCCTCGAAGGGGGCCGCGCGGCGGTCGCCGCCGCCTCGGGCCATGCCGCGCAGTTCCTCATTTTTTTCACCTTGATGGAGCCGGGCGACGAGTTTCTCGCATCGCGCAATCTTTACGGCGGATCGTTGACCCAGTTCGGACTGTCGTTCAAAAAGCTTGGCTGGAAATGCGATTTCGTCGATCCGACCGATCCCGAGAATTTTCGCCGCGCCCTCACCCGGCGGACCAAAGCGATCTTTATCGAGAACTTGGCCAATCCGGGCGGCATCATCGTCGATCTCGAAGAGGTGGCGGCAATTGCCCACGAGGCCGGCATCCCGCTCATTGTCGACAACACGCTTGCCACCCCGTTTCTGTGCCGGCCGTTCGAATGGGGTGCGGACATCGTCTGTCATTCGACGACCAAGTTTCTCTCCGGCCACGGCCATGCGCTGGGCGGTATTGTCGTCGAGTCCGGGCGCTTTGACTGGGCCCGCGACAATCGCTTCCCATCGCTGACCGATCCTGAGCCCGCCTATCACGGCCTCAAATTTTTCGAGAATTTCGGAGATTTCGCATTCACGACCAAGGCGCGGGCGGTGGCGTTGCGCGATTTCGGCCCGACTTTGTCGCCGATGAACGCTTTTCTGACCTTGACCGGGATCGAGACCCTGCATCTGAGGATGGAGCGGCATGTCGAAAATGCCGGCAAAGTGGCAGAGTTTCTCGCCGTCCACCCGCGTGTCGCCTGGGTCTCCTATGCCGGGCTCAAGGGCAGCCCCTATTACGAATTGGCGCGGAAATATCTGCCGAAAGGGGCGGGTGCGGTCTTTACGTTTGGCGTCAAGGGCGGCTACGAGGCCGGGACTCGGCTCGTCGAGAATGTCCAGCTGTTCTCACATCTTGCCAACATCGGCGACACCCGCAGCCTGATTCTGCACCCAGCCTCGACGACGCACCGGCAATTGACCGACGAGCAGCGCGCGGCCGCGGGCGCCGGCCCCGATGTCGTACGCCTGTCGATCGGCCTCGAATCCGCCGATGATTTGATCCGCGATCTCGA
>DASXMC010000508.1:0-1711 GCA_036495885.1 Allostellaceae bacterium
GACCTCGCCAGTGCCCGGCTGTCAGCGCAGGGCACGCTTGCCGGTGATTATCTGCAATTCCGCATCGCCGACGAATTGTATCGTCTGCTCGAGCGATTGAACAAGGACTACGCCGAATCGCTGCGCATCACCAAGAACCAATACGCCGCGGGCACCGCTGCCCAGTCGGATGTGTCGCAGGCCGAGGCGCTGTGGGGGTCAACCCAAGCGCAGGCGATCGCGACCGGCGTCACCCGCGCGACGTTCGAGCATGCGATTGCGGTGCTGATCGGCGTCCCGCCCGCCGACCTGACGATCCCGCCGACCGATTTTTTCATCCAGATCCCGGTCATTCCGCCCGGTCTGCCTTCGGCATTGCTCGAACGCCGTCCCGACATCGCCGCTGCAGAGCGCGCCATGGCCGCGGCCAACGCGGAGATTGGTTTCCAGGTCGCTGCGTTTTATCCGACAATCACATTCTCCGCCGATGCCGGCACGGCTGCGGCGACCTTTAAGCAGCTCGTCGGCAAAACCGGCGAATTCTGGTCGCTGGCCGGCAGTTTTGCGGAAACCGTGTTCGAGGGAGGGTTGCGCCATGCCCAGGTTGAGGCGGTGATCGCCGTGTTCAACGAGGATTTGGCCAATTACCGGCAGACCGTGCTGACCGCGTTTCAGCAAGTCGAGGACGAACTCGCCGCATTGCGCATCTTCGCGCAGGAAGCAACGGTGCAGGACGCCGCGGTCGCCGCCTCGCGCGAGGCGGTGCGCGTGTTCAATAACCAGTACCTTGCCGGCACGGTCGCCTTTACCAGCGTCATTGTCGCCGAGGAAACCGAGCTCTCCAATGAGGAAACCGCCCTGACCATCCGCGAAAATCGGCTGGTCGCCAGCGCCAGCCTGATCCAGGCATTGGGCGGCGGCTGGAATGCCTACGAGCTGCCGAACCGCGGCCAGATCGAACAAGCTGCGCCGTTAAACTTTAATCCAATTCCGCCGATCGTTCCGGTGCAGGGCCAAGGCCCGCCGTAAACCAAGGCACCTTGCGCGATGCTGCGGAGCGCCGGCGCCGCAATCAACCGTTGGGTTTTGCGATCCAAATGCGCCTTCCGGCGCGCGTCGTCGACGAATTGAGGTCGGCTCGGTTCGGGACCGCCCTGCTAACAGCTACATGGAGGTGCGATTAAATCCCTGCAATACGGGGATTCGCGGGTACGTCCGCAACCGCGGCAGCATAGATCTAGACGAGGGGTAATGGCCCCCTTTGCAATGAGGACGAGAATGACAAGGTTTCGTACGTCTCTGATGGCCACGGCATTGTTTGCCGGGGTCGCCGGAATCGGCCTGACGCCCGCTTTTGCGCAAACGGCGGCGGCGCCGGCTAATCCCGCCGCCAACAGCGAGGCGCATCATCAGGGTCGGCCGCGGATGATGCCGGGCCAACTGGTCGACGGCCGGATCGCGTTTCTCAAGGCCGAGCTCAAGATCACTCCGGCGCAGGAGGAACAGTGGCAGCAATTCGCGGCAGTCATGCGCCAGAATGCGCAATCGCTTGACCAGACGATCGCCAATGCGCGCCAACACCGCGGCACCATGGAGAACGCCGTCGACCATATGGAGATGCGGGCACAGTTCGCCAAAGTCCGGGCCGAGAACGAGGCGCGCCTGGCAAATGCTTTCCGGCCGGTCTACTCAAGCTTGTCGCCGGAGCAACAGCAGGTGGCGAACAATCTCG
>DASXMC010000509.1:0-2149 GCA_036495885.1 Allostellaceae bacterium
CGTCCACTTACGGCTCACGCCAAGCCGCTTCGGCCAGAACTGATCCAGCTGCAGTTCGCGCCACAGCATCAACGCCAGCCAGCACGCACCCCACTGCCGTGGCCGGCGCAACTGCAACTGCGACAGCTTGACGTGGATGGCAAGCAAGATCGCTACTGGAGCGTTGTCGAGAACACGCGGACCGCCAGGGGGCGCGTGGTGCAGCGGCACGTGCTGTACCTGGGTGAGATCAACGACACGCAGGGATAGGCTGTAGTGCCGCCGGCACAGAGGTCGATGTTTTCTTGGTGCGAGCGAGCCTGTCTGTTAGTCGGACCCGGGAGCCCTGAGCACCCCAGATTGTGCCGTGGGCTGGCGACAACCCGGAGCACGAGTTCTAGATTTCTTTAACGGGGATCCCACGCCGGCGGTCTAGGAGGGACGATGGAAGTTCTGCATCCGCATTGCGTTTCGTTCTAGTTTCCACCGCAGCCCGCACCGCTCCCCGCCTATAGGTAGTTTCCGAACCTACCGAGGACGGCCTATTGCCGATATCAACGGCAACCCCCGGGCATATTTTCCCCCAACACAGGCTCGGGGTACTTGCCGGGCGGAGCCGGTCCCCCGCTCCACCCGGCCCATTTTTTAGCTAGCTTAGCTAGCGCGAGCGCGACACGGGCGCTGGCGGATCCAAAACCCGTCAGTTACCGAAAGGTTCAGCCGTCCCGCGATTTCGGGCGGCTCAGGATGCGAGTTATGTCCTAACGTAAATGTGGGTGTCGAATCTTGGACATCCTGGTGCATTTGCTAATCTTACTGCGTCAGTAGTCAGGAATTCTGGGTGGCTTGCGCATCGATCCATTGCAGCAAGGGCACCTCGGCAGGGTTCTGGCGAGTGCGGCGATCAGGCGTCTGCGCACCGTCGCGATCGAATTGGGGATGTGCCGTTCGGGTCGGATCGGCGGCGCCTCTGGGTCGGTAACCTTGGGGTATCGCAGATCGCGAGAGCGGCGCGGAGCAGGCGGATCCTGAGGGGGGAAGGGCGCCGCGTTCGGCGATCAGAAAGCCGTAGGCGGCGATACAGAGTGTGGCGTGGTGGTGGAATCCGCGCCACCCGCGCCCTTCATAATCACCGAGGCCGAGTTCCTGCTTGAGTTCCTGGTAATCGCGCTCGATTCGCCAGCGCAGTTTGGCCAAGTCGACCAGCCGATCGAAGGCGATATCCTCGGGCAAGGTGGCGAACCAATATTTGGTCGGCTCGGTTTCGTCCTCCGGCCACTCGATCAGCAGCCACTCTTCGGCGCGCGGCTGGCTCAGCTTGGCGTCGCGATGGGCGGGCCGCACCCGCTGGCGGGCAAAGCGTGAGGACAGCCGCTCCGCACTGCCCTCGCGCCAAGCGACCGTTTGCCAAGCCTCTTTCGGTAAGCTCAGAGCCAGCGCCTTGACGCTGATCGGCTGGTGCTCGCCGTCGCGTTGGAGCCGGGTCTGCGGCCGTCCGCGCCCCGATCGGGTTTGCGGCAGCAACGGTGCCGCGCCTGGTGGCCAGACCGTCGTCGTGGCGGCGATCCCAGCCGCATAGCTCATCCCCAAAGCGGTGATCGCCGTTCGCAGCTCGGTGTCATTGCCGTAACCGGCATCCATCAGCACGACCCCCTCGGGCAAACCCGCCGCGCGCGCTGCCTTGATCTGCTCAACGGCGATCTGCGGCTTGGTTTGGAAGGCGATCTCCTGCGGTATCTTGGCCTTGCGCCGGAGGCCCTGATCGTTCGCCCAATCCTCAGGAAGATAGAGCCGATAAGCCACCGGAAGGCTGGCATCACGGTTGGCCAGCGACAGCGACACCGCTACCTGACAGTTGTCCTGCTTGCCGAGCTGGCCGCAATATTGCCGGGTCACCCCAACCGAGTGCCGCCCCTTCTTGGGAAAACCGGTGTCGTCGATGATCCAGGCTTCGATCGGCCCGCTGCGCTCGACCACCGGCAGCACGAGCTCGCGCACCTGATCGAGCATGGCCGCATCGGACCACGGCGCATTGCCGACAAAATGAAGCAACGATTGGTGTTTGGCAGCGACTTGGGCCGGTGCCGTCACCGCCGCCATCGGTTCGACGCTCTTGCGCTCGATCGGCATCAACAGCCCCAGGCAGTAATCATGCATCGGCTGCTGCCGA
>DASXMC010000510.1:0-3650 GCA_036495885.1 Allostellaceae bacterium
GGTATTGCCAGCGTTCAACCATCCCCTGAAGCTCGCCGGCGAGATCGGCATGCTCGATGCGATATCGGGGGGCCGGCTCGACGTCGGTTTCGCGCGCGCCTTTCTACCGCACGAATTCCGCCGCTTCGGCCGCTCGCCCGATGAGTCGGTGGCGCGATTTCGCGAGGGCGTCGAGCAGGTGGAACTCCTCTTGACGCAAGAGAATGTCAGCCACGAAGGCCGCTTTCACACGATCCGCCAAACGACTTCGCTACCGCGCCCGGCCCAACGGCCGAGCCCCAAATTCTACGTCGCCGCGCTCAACACGCCGGAATCCTTCACCTTTGCCGGAGATAAGGGCTATTCGGTGATGGCGATCCCGTTGGGCGGCGGCAAGATGCGGCCGCTGATCGGCAGCTACGCAAGGCGTGGGTCGATGCCGGCCACGAGGGGAACGGCGAGGTCATGCTCGCCTTTCACCTGTATTGCGCGGAGGACGGCAATGAAGCTCGCGACTTCGCGTCGCCGTTCCTCGACCGCTATCTCGAGTCGCTCGTCGATGCCGCCGCCGACTGGCTCGACGGCCAAGTCTCGCAGGATTATCCCGACTACGACAAGATAATCGCCACGCTGAAGCAATCGAATGCCGCCGAACAGATCCAATCGGGCGCGGCGTGGATCGGCTCGCCCGGCGAGATCGCCGACCAGATCGCCCGCTGCGTCGATGAATTCGGCGCCTTCGAGCACGCCTCGCTGCAGGTAAATTTCAACACGATGCCGCTCGCCGTAGCGCAGAGCTCGATGCGGCTCTTCGCCGGTGCCGTGATGCCGCGGTTCGCTCGAAAGTGAGCACTTCGGGGCACGGCAGTTGCCCGCTCTCCGCCCATTGCCGCGCGATCCTTCTCATCGATGGCCGATGTGTCCGACAGCAAGACTGACCCAGCGGTGCGCCTCGGCCCGGCTTACCCTGCTGCTGCAAGGGGTCTTCAACGGCGATGATTCGGCACCGGAGCGCGGCCAAGAAGATTTGGATCGACGGCGGTTGACGGACCGCGGCCGCGGGACAGCTGCTCCGGCTTGGTTAACTGGGTTAAAGTGGTTACGGCTCGCGCAACAGCGCGGGTATCGCTAGAAGCGTTTGCGGCCAAAAACGGTACTCAGCAAGGAATAACAATGAAAATCGGTAACAGCGCACGCAGTCGGGTCGGTCACTTTTGGCCTATCGCCAGAGATTTCAGGCTGTGGATTATCTGTCTAGTCGCACTGGTATCGGGCACGAACGCATCGGCAGACGACCCAATCAACCGGCCTGCCACCACCCAAAGCGGGCTCGTAACAGGCTCAACGACACCCGGCGGCGTCAACGAATTTCTTGGGATTCCGTATGCGGCCCCCCCGGTCGGAACGTCTCGCTGGACACCGCCGAAGCCTTACGGGTTATTTCCGGGATTTCGGTGGCAGGCGACGCAATTCGGCAGCGAATGCACCCAGCCCGGAGGGATCGGCAGCGAGGATTGCCTGTTCCTGAATGTCTATACACCTGCAAGCCAACCTCGCGCGAACGAGGCGAATCTCCGTGGGCAAGGCTTGCCGGTGATGTTTTGGATCCATGGGGGTAGTTTGATCAGGGGCGGCAGCAATTCTTACGATCCGACGCGATTGGTGCAAAACGGAGTGATCGTCGTCACGATCAATTATCGCCTCGGTTATTTGGGGTTCTTTGCGCACCCGGCGATCGACGCCGAAGGCCATTTGAATGGCAATTTCGGGCTTATGGACCAACAACTTGCGCTCAAGTGGGTTCGCGAGAACATCGCCGGGTTTGGCGGCAACCCGGATCGAATAACAATATTCGGCCAATCCGCCGGCGGGCAAAGCGTTTATTCTCAGCTAACATCTCCCCTCGCGGCAAGTCTCTTCCGGCGAGCGATAGCCGAGAGCGGCTCATATGTGAGTTTCCAAGACTATTTTAATTTTATTGTTCCGCTGGCTGCCGCCGAAACAACCGGAACCATGGGCGTACCATCGGGTACGGCGATTTCGGATGCGGTCGGCTGTATCAGCCAGACGGCCTCGTGCTTGCGGGCGGTGTCCGCCTCGGCATTCGTAGCCATAGAGCCGGCGACCCTCTATCCGTTCATCGATGGCGCGTTGCTCCCGCAAGCGCTAGGCGCTGCGTTTAGTAGCGGCCAATTTAATCGGGTGCCGGTGCTGACCGGCACCAATCATGATGAATGGCGGTATTTTGTGGCTCTGCAGTATGATCTTGCGGGAAATCCGATACTGACCGCCGCACAGTACGCGACCGCAACTGCGGCGTTATCGGGGACAGCGCTGCAACCGACGGTGCTTGCCCTCTATCCATACGCTAATTATCCGACGGGCGGTGAGGCGTTAGGCGCCTCCGGCACCGATGGGATCTTCAGCTGTCCCGCACGGAATGCGATTCGATCGTTGTCTAATTTTGTGACCACCTTTGCCTATGAATTCAACGACGAGAACGCGCCCCCGCCGCTATCCGCGCTTGGCGGCTCGTTGACGTTTCCGTTGGGCGCGTACCATACGGCCGAACTTCAATACTTGTTCGCGGACACCAGTTTTTTCGGCCTGCCGACAGGCCCGCTTTCACCATCCCAACAGCAGCTTTCCGACGCAATGATCAGCTATTGGACGCAGTTTGCGAAGACCGGAAACCCGAACTCGTCGGAACAGCCGGCTTGGTCGCCCTACAGCACGACGGCCGACAATTTTCAATCACTGATGCCGCCGACGCCCGCCCCCGAGTCCAGCTTTGACGCCGACCACCGCTGCTCGACCTTCTGGAACACGTTCTAAACTAACAAAGTACGAGCAGTTCCCGGCGAACCTCTCGCGCCGGCTTGTCCTCGCGCAGCCGCTTTATCCCCGTTTCGACAGCACCCTTTAAGGCCATGCCGGGCCGTTATAGGGGGCCGCCGATGACACTCGGCAACGCCGCCTCGCCCATGTGCGGCTGATCGTCTGGTGTCTCGACTGCGGTCGACACGTTGAGCCAGATCCGGCGAGATGCCGTGCGCTACGGCGCCGAGACGACGATCCCGGAATGGCGCGAGCGACTTGTTTGCGGCGAGTGCGGATCGCGGCACGTTGTCACAAAGCAGAGCCCGGCGCTGGGGCGGGCTTATGGCTTTCGGTGAACAGCCGCGGGCGAGCTGGCCCGAGGTCGCTCATGCGCGATCCCCGCGCTCCTTGGCGCCAAACGGCCTGCGACGCAGTTATGTCGGCGTTCTTTCCGCCTCGATCCGCTCAAGCCGCCGCTCGATGCGGTCGATCCGAGCGAGAAGCGCGGTTGGGCTCTGGTGTGCTGCGGCGTGGAGCTCTCCGATCTGCCGGGCGGCCTGGGACAAGTCGGCGTCATCGAGCCGCGTCGCCGCATCGTCTTCTTCGGCCTGTGCAAGGAGTCCGCGGAACCGCAAAGGCTTTTGGAAGAAGGCAAGAGCCGCGTCGAGCGGGCTTTGCCCCTCAGCAACTCCCAGCGGAATCTGCCCAGCGAGCCCGGGACGGATGTGGTAGTGGCTGCCCCTACTGAAGGGGTCGAAACGCAGCGCCTGCTCTCGTTTGCCGGCGACGGCAACGACGATTGACGGGCGTTCGATACCGTCGGCCTCCCGGCCGAGCAATTGCCGGTTGGG
>DASXMC010000511.1:0-2035 GCA_036495885.1 Allostellaceae bacterium
ACCGCAAAGACGTGATCTTCCATGAATAGTTTGAGATCGGCGACGGAAGCGACACGGTCGTAAATAGGATGATCCAGCAGCGCCGCGCGAAGGCGGCCAAGCTGATCATCGTCGTATTGCGGCATGCTCGAATGCTCCTCGGGTTGTGATTGAGTTCCGGGGCGCCCACCGACGACTCAGTGGCCCGGTCCTCAAGACACTGGCAAATGCGGACGGAGCGGGCCCTTCTCAATCGCTGCGGATTTGATTTGGAGATGAGCGAGGCTCAGGAATGACCTGGCATCGGGAGGCGTTCGCGCCCCGGGCACTGTGGCTACGGACGACACTTTGAAGGTTCCAACACTGCGTCCGACTATCACAGAAACGTGATGCGCGGCGGGTGCAAATGGAGTCGTCGATGCAACGGTTAAGCCAGCATAGAGCCCGGGTCAGGATCGGAAGGGCTCTGACAGTCGTAGCCGCTCTGCTGTGCGCCACTGCGCTCAGCCGGCCAAACGTTGCCTATGCCCAGATGCATGGTGGTGGCGGAGGTCTCCACGGCGGTGGCGGGTTCCACGGTGGATTCGGCGGGTTTCACGGGGCGGATTTCACGATGACCGGTTTCGCGATGGCCGGTTCCGCGACGGCTTTATAGGCTTTGGCTTTTATCCGTATTACGGCTATTTCGACTACGGTGACTACGGCCAACCTTACTCCCAGACTTGGTATTACTGCTCCAATCTGGCGGGCTACTACCCCTACGTGGCCCAGTGCAATACCGGCTGGCAGGCGGTGCCGGCCAGCTGACGCCGGGACCGAAGCAAGGGAGAGAGGCGATGGCGAGAGATCCGGCTCCACCAGCGCCCGCGGGGGTCGTCAGAAACCTGTCGGCGAATGCGCTGCGACCAGCGTTTGGAACATCTCGTTGAGGCGCTGAGCGGGGCCATTCGGACCGAGGCTTTGACTGCTGAGGCGAGCGCCTTCACCCAACAGAAACAGCTCGTCGGCGAGAAGCTCGGGATCGCGCAGCCCTGCCTTGCGGCAGAGCTCGATGATCAGCTCGCGATTCCGGCTCTTGCATTCCTCGATCACGCGGCGGGCCGGGTGATGGGAATCCGGCAATTCGACTGCCGCATTGGCGAAGGCGCAGCCACGTTCGGTCGCACCGACCTTGAATTCGGCAATAATGCGCAGCCAGGCGAGCAATTGATCCTTTGGTTTGCCAACATGGGCCTGTTCGATTTCGGTCCAGGCCACTTCGAACTCCCGGCCCAACTCGCGCAGGCACTCCGCGATTAGCTCGTCCTTTGATTCGAAGTGACGGTAGAGCGTCGTCTTGTTGGTGCCGGCCGCCCCGGCGATCGCGTCGACGCCGACCGTATGAAGCCCATGTCGGTAGAACAGCTCGCGGGCCGCTTTAAGAATTCGCGCGCGCGGCGGGGCAATCGTCTCTTCCAGGATCTCTGTCATCCCCGTTGCGGTTGCCATCGTGTGCCCCTTGTAATGTTAATGACCGGTCAGTACCTAAGCGGTGGTTCCTCGGCCGGGCGTAACCGGTCAGTACCATAGCTGGAGTGGCTGTCATCAGTTTTCCAGCCCTCGGAGTCCTGCAGGAGGTTGTCATGGATTTCCAGAAGACCGAACCCGGCAGTGATGGTTTCGAAACTTCCCTCGATTACGAGGCCGCTGCTGTTGGCATGTCCCTAGCGGCCGGACTGCCGCGCGGTGTGTCCGAGGCGCTCGCCGATCCGATTGTGATGGCTCTGATGGCTGCCGATCGGGTCGATCGACAAGGTTTCGAGGCGTTGTTGCGGCGCGTAGCTGCTTCGCTTTCACGGCGCGATCCGCAGAAACGATCCGAGAGCCTCACCCGTCGCGAGAAACCCGCCATCGGCACCGGCCTCGGCAAGCTCGCCAAGGGTTTGGCTCTCGCCCTCGCGGTGATTGCCGGCGTCTCGGGGGTGCCGCGTCCTGCTGCGGCCGACGAAGCTCCGGTCGCGTTTATCCGGACTCTCGGTGCTCAGGCGGTCTCCGTGATCCGCTCCTCAATGCCGCT
>DASXMC010000512.1:0-4901 GCA_036495885.1 Allostellaceae bacterium
AACGGCTAAACGGCCGAGGGCTACCGAACTCGTCGACTTGTCGATCGGAAACACGTCGACGACGGGCAAGAGCCGCAGCCTTGCGCGCAATCACTGGGCTCCAGAGAGGGCAAGCGCGCAACCTCACGTCATCATCAGCGAAGAATTCCATGCCCGCGCCTTCTAACTAAGGCGTGCCGGATGGCGTCAAGGACCGCCGTGTTTGGCAGACGACGCTCTAGCTCGAAGTCATCGATATCCCTTTCGCGGACCAAGGCGGCGCTCGCCAACTTGGCGACGGACCAGCTTAGCAATGTGCGCGCGCAACGGCATTGGGCGGCTGTGATCATCATCCCTCAATCTCCTTTCGCCCTGAAAGTGGCGGGACAGGAATAGACCCGAACCGCTGTCCTCTCCGAGACCGGCGCTGCCGGGTTGCCATCAGTCGCTGCCATCGCTGATCTCCAGTCAAAAGAAAGGTTACGACCCATTAAATTTCGAGCAGAATCTCTCCAAGTACCCATAAGAGCTCGGTAAAGGGCAAAACCAATGGTGCGCGTCCGCTTAGGCCCGCGCCGCAATTAAGAGACAGGCAGGCGCTGCAAGCTCCCGACCTGAATTGTATCGGCACAGGCGCGCTCGGACACCCGGTCTCATCCTTCAGACCAGCTCAAAAATCACTGTTCAACTGCGTAACCCGCCCATGCGAAACGGTATGGATCACGCTCTTCCGGCGATTTCGGCAGATACCCAACACGACCGCTCGGATCTCTGCAACGCCACCACGAGCCGCCGCCAACCTTCGCGCCTGTTGAGCGCGGTGAGTGGTCAGAGCAAGTCATCAAACCCGTGATCTCCACGAGCTCGAATCACATGATACCGCTGCGTGTGCCAGCGATCCCTACGTGAACGCGCTGGGCATCAAAGGAGTAGGTGAGATCGGCATTATGGGAACCGCGGGGGCGGTCGCCAAAACCGTGTGGCCCGCGACGGGGGTTCGCATTCGCCGCCTCGGCACTCTGGGGCTACGATATAGATGCCTTCCTACTTAGACGGCGGCGATGCCGGTCGCGATCACCCAGCGTGGGACCCGTCGTCGGGCGACCGGCACCGCACAAAAACGGCAATCCCATCGGCAAAACCGGCTTTTTGATAATGCGCCCGATCAGGTACTGGCCGAAGATGAACTGGCCGGTGTCCCTGGCCTTTTGAAAGAACTCCCGGTCGGCGGCGGTCGAACCCGCCGGAATGGCGATGCTTGAACAGAAGGGACGTCCGGACAGGTCGATCGCGCCGATCGCGGCATATTGCGGAAAGCTTCTTTGCAGCGATGCGACATAATCCGAACAGTTGACCCCGTCGCGATCACGCGCCGCCGGAAGATTGGCGAGCGCGGCTAGGACCGCGCGACCGTTCTCGACGATCCGGTCGAGTTCGCCCGAGGCGAATTGCGCGAGCCGCAGCGCATCCTCGCGAACTTTGGCCTCGCCTCACTTGCGCCCGGCAATCTCGTTGTAAGCTTGTATCGCCAATGCCGAGAGCATTGCCACCAGAACAAGGACAAACAAGCGCGCAAGAACCCCCAAGACGAAGGTACTCCTTGACCGACCTTGCCCCGGCTTCGCGACAACTGCATCTAACGTCGCCTCACCGCCTCCCCCATCCGCGTAACAACCTCCTTCAGTATCGCCGCCGGCGTCGCGAAATTCAGCCGCGCGAACCCCCAGTCTAGATGATGGATGAAGGCGCCGGTCCCGTTGCAGACGGCGAGCGACCGCTGTGGGTTCGCCAAAGGGGCCTTCATCGGAACCCGCGGCAACGGGGAAGATGCGCCGTTTCCGGTCATTCGCGGTGCCGGGCTGGAACCGCGACGCTAGACGCTCTAAGGACCTTTGTGGCCACGCAAGGGATTGTCGAGTTGCGGACGAAGCGGTCGGGCGGACCAGACCGCAGACAGGCCGGCGGCTGGCTCACGCCAACTCGTCGAGCAGCGCCTTTGCACCTTTCAGGTCGCCGGTGTCGAAGCCCCCGGTGAACGAGCCGTAGAAGGGCGCGAGCAGGTCGCGCGCGTCGCCCGGCCGGCCCTGCTCGCGCCAGAGCCGGGCGAGGCTCGTGGCGGCGTGCAACTCGTAGCCGCGTGTGCCCTGCTCACGGGCGATCGCCAGGGCGGTGCGGAACGACTCCTCGGCCTTGGCTGGATCGGGATATGGCAAGCGACCGGGAGCTCGCCGCACAAGCGATGAATTTCTGCGTCCCAGCCCCTCTGGCCGGAGACGGCCGCTCTTGCCAATGCGTCGTCCAGGGTGGCAAGGCCTTCCTCTATTTTTCCGGCAAATGCCAGCGCATCGGCCAGCAGGAGTAACGGTGTTGATGAGCGGTTGCCGGTCGCCTCGGCTGCGGCCATACCATTGCGGATGCGGACAATTCCCGCCGTCGCTTCGCCCTTTTGGGCGTCGGCCCAGCCCTGGAGAATCCGGCCATAGGCCTCCCATAGGGCGAATCCGTGTTCACTCGCGAGTGCCACGCAATCGTTGCCGTAGGCGTAGACGGTGGCGGCATCTCGGGCGAAGACCGCGGCCACGCCGGCGTGATAAAGGGCGTGGGCAAGGGTGTGGGCATGTCCCAATTGCCGACTCAATGCGAGCGCGCGATCGGCAGCCCGGGCGGACTGATCAGGATAGCCGCGATGCCAGAGCGCCCAGGACAACATGACAACGGCGCTGACCCCGATGTCCGTACCGTAGCGAAGGGCGGAATCGCTATGCTCGTCGGGCCGATACAACGACGCGGCCGTTTCGAAATGGGCGAGGGCTGCAGAGTAATCACCGCTCAGCATCAAAGAATAAGCGCGGGTGCGATGGCCGACCAGGAGCGGACCGGACGAGGGTTGCGACTGGGCGACCGACAGGAAGTTGGTGGCGTTCTCTAGCGCGGCCGCAATCGCGCCGCTGTTCAAGGTAGAGGCCCAAAGCCCGAAAAGCACGGAGAAATGGAGCGGGGTCCCGACGGCCGCGGTCTCGGTCACGAGCCGGTTTGCTCGCGCCAGCGCGGCGAAGACTTCTGGGTCGGCGTAGCCTTTGCCGGGCATCAGCGCTGCGGTCAAGGTGACGTGGATATCGAGCTCCAGCTGTTTGCGCTCGCGAGTTTCGGGCAGCCCGTGCAATAGGCTGAGGCCGCGGCGTAATTGCGCGATCGCCTCACGCACGGCTGATTTGGCCACCGACAATTTGCCCGCGAGGTGCCAATAGGCGATCGCCTTGTCGGCCATCGCGGCTTCGCCGTAGTGATGTGCGAGGATCTCCGGCCGGGTTTCGACGAAGTCCGGAAACCGCTGTTCCATTGCGTCGGCGATCCGGCGATGCAAGGCCTGGCGCGGGCCGCGCAGCAGGGTGCTGTAGGCGGTGTCCTGGACCAGCGCGTGCTTGAACAAATATTCGGCCGCCGGCGGCGCGCCGCGCTGGAAGACGAGACCCGCTTCGACGAGGCGGCGGACGGCCTCCTGCAGTTCGGGCTCGGCGAGTTGCGCGGCTGCTGCCAGCAGCTCATGGGAAAAGTCGCGCCCGATTGCGGCGCCGGCCTGCGCCACATTCTTGGCCGAGGGGCCGAGCCGGTCGAGGCGCCCCAGCAGCGAGGCGTGCAAGATGGCCGGCACGGCGAGCGACGACGCCGGCACGGCGGATATCGACGCATAGCCGCGATCGGCGCCGGCCTCGACCACCGCCTTGGTCAATTCCTCGACAAAGAGCGGCACCCCGTCGGTGCGCTCGACGATCTCGTCGACAACGTCCGGCGGCAATGCCCCGAGATTTCCGGCGAGCCGAGCCACGAGGGTCGCCCCTTCGCCGCGGCCGAGCCGGTTCAGCGCGATCACCGTCACCTGCGATTGGCCGACCCAGGGCGGTTGGAACTCCGGCCGGTAGGTTGCGACCAGCAGCACCGGCAGGCCGGTGATCTTCTCGACGGTAAGGTCGAGCAGCTCGCGCGAGGTCGGATCGATCCAATGCAAATCCTCGAAGATCATCAGTATTGGCTGCCGCCGCGCCAGCGCCTGGAGCTGCCGCAGCAGCGCCGCCAAGGTCCGCTCCTTCTTGCGTTGTGCGCTGAGGTCGAGCGGCGGGAAGCGCTCGCCGCCGGAAAGCGACAGCATCTCGGCGATAAGGGCAATGTCGCCCGGTTCCGCCCCGTCGCCGAGCAGCGCCTCCAGCTTGTCGAGCCTTGTGGCGCTCGTGTCGTCGCGGGCGAACCCCGCGGCGAGCTCCAGCTGGCCAATAAAGGGGTAGAGCGCGCTGTCCTGATCGTGCGGCGAGCAGAAATAGTGCAGTCGGGTCTGCGGCTCGGTCTCGATGCGCTGCGACAGTGCCGCGGTCAGGCGCGATTTGCCGATCCCGGGCTCACCGGAGACCAGCACCACACGTCCCTCGCCGAGCTTCGCCCTGCTGCCAGCGCCGCAATAACAGGTCGAGCTCCTCGTCGCGGCCGACCAGCGGCGTGGTCCACGAACGCAATGCCTCGAAGCGGCTGACGACTCCGCTCTCGCCGACCACACGCCAGGCACGCTGTGGCTCGGCGAAACCGGCAAGCGGACGTGGACCGAGATCCTCGATCTCGAACAGCGTGCCGATCTGTCGCCGGGTGCTGTCGGCAACGACCAAGGTGCCCGGCCGGGCCAGCGCCTGCAGGTGGGCGACGAGGTTTGGGGTTTCGCCGACGACGCCGCGCCCCTGGGCGGCACCCGTACCGATCAGATCACCAACCACGACGAGACCGCTGGCGATGCCGATCCGCACGTTCAGCGGCTGTTGTGTGGCGAGCCGGCCGACTGTGTCGATGACCGCGAGCCCGGCGCGGGCCGCGCGCTCGGCGTCGTCCTCATGCGCCTCGGGATAGCCGAAATAAACGAGCACGCCGTCGCCCATATACTT
>DASXMC010000513.1:0-1653 GCA_036495885.1 Allostellaceae bacterium
TCGAGATCAGCGGCGAGGCCAAGGGCGATCATTTCACGGTTACGTCGCCGCAAGGGTCTTTGACCACCGCGGCGACCGTGCATCCGGCCGAACCTTGTGCGGCCAATTTTCTGCAATCGACCACGGTTCTGCACCCCGACACCGGCAATCTCGAAGCAGTCCGGGTCAGCGGCGGCGCGCCGGGCACGCTCACGATCGCAGGCACGCCGACCGCGGTGCGCAAATATGTTATCGAGGGCAGGACACGGTATACGGTCTGGCTCGATTCGCGTAACCTCCCGGTCATGTTCGTCGTCGACGATGACACCGGAGAAGCCACCTTCACGCTCGCGCGATGCGTTTCCTGCGATCCTCAGATCTCCCCGCTGGACTCGGAATAACGCCGGCCGCGGCCGTGTCGCCACTCGCGGCCCGCAATGCATCGCCAGCCATTCGGCTGTGCGGCAGCTCGGGAAATAGCCGTTGACCCTCGCCTACGAGGAGCTCTGCCGCCGTACCCGCGAGCGCGACCGCAGCTTGCGCGACAAGGTCATGCCGCTCGACGCCGCGGCAGCATTGGTGCCTGACGGTGCGGTAGTTGGGATCGGCGGCAGCACCTTGTCGCGCACACCGCTGGCGATGATTTGGGCGCTGATCCGCGCCGGCCGCCGTGAGCTGGTTTGCGCCCGCGGCATCAGTTCGAGCGAGGGCGAATTATTGTTCGCCTCGGGCACCAGCCGCCATCTGATCACGAGCTGGTTCAGCCTCGGCATCGTCTGGGGCGTCTCGCGGGTGATGCGCGCCTACACCGAAAGCAACCGCGCTCGCTTCGAGGAGTGGAGCCATCTGGCGATGGGCTTGCGCTTTCGCGCGGGTGCGATGGGCGTTCCGTTTTTGCCGATGCGCTCGATGCTAGGCTCGGATGTGTTGACGCAATTGCCCGACGCCCGGGTGATCGATTGCCCGTTTACCGGCGAAAAGCTGGCGCTGGTGCCGGCGCTCAATCCGGATGTGGCGCTGATCCATGTCCAGCGCTGCGATGCCTACGGCAATGCCCAGATCGACGGATTGCCGTTTATGGATCTCGATCTCGCCATGGCGGCAAACCGCGTGATCCTGACGACCGAGCGCATTGTCGCCAACGACCAGATCCGCCGCCGTCCCGATCATACCAAGATCCCGTTTTTCGCGGTCGACGCGGTGGTCGAAATGCCGTTTGGCTGCGCCCCGCACGAATGCTACGGGGCCTACGAGCCCTGCTTTGGGCATCTCGATGATTTCGCCGCGGCGCTGAAACCCGATGCCGAAGCGGGTATGCGTGATTATCTCGACCGGTATTTCTATCAGCCAAAGAACTGGACCGACTATCTCGATCGGATCGGGCTCGGCGAGCTGCTTGCCGCCGCGCGCCGCGGGAAGAGCATTTATGACGATTGACGCCGAACCGCCCTATACCGCCAGCGAATTATTGGCGGTGATGAGTGCCAGGCTGTTGCGCGACGGCCAGGTCGTCTTTGCCGGGGTCGGCATACCCCTCTTGGCGGCAACCCTGGCCCAGCGGCTGCACGGGCCGGGTCTGACCATTCTGTTCGAGGGTGGCACGATCGGCGCCTATGTCGAGCCCGGTCAGTTGCCGCCGTCGACCAACGAGCAGCGCTGCACCCGCCGCGCCAA
>DASXMC010000514.1:0-11940 GCA_036495885.1 Allostellaceae bacterium
GCGCTGCGCCAGCTGCTCAAGGGCGAGAAGGCAGCCGCGGGTCGAGGGGTGCTCGCCGGTGCCGAACGCAGTCGCCGCGTCGAGCAGGATGCCGACCGCCGCGGCCGGAATACCCGCGCGATGATGCGAGCCATAGACAAAAAAACGACCGATCCGCAACGGCGGAAAGGCAAGCCGGTTTTCGGCGAGCCAGTCACGCGGCGGCAGCCTTTCTTCGCAGACCTCGATCAATTCGCCGCCGGCGGCAGCCGCTGCGAGCGCCAGGCGCGCCGCCAGGTCGGGGTTCAACCGCACCGTCGGCGAGAAGGCGTCGAGCCGCCAGTCGCCGGGTGCGGTCTCAAAGGCCGAGACCGCACCCGCCGCTCCATCGAGGAGGGACAGCACCGCTTCTGCGGCATCGGCGCCGCGCACCAGCACCCGGATTTGCCGGATCACCACGTGGCCGCGAGCGGCCGAACAAAGCGTGTCTGCGCGCGATAGTTTGTCCACGCACAACAGCTATTTCGCTTTCCCAGCGAAAGCCGGGATCCATGGCGACCGCGGGCACCGGCTTTCGCCGGTGAAGTGAGGTTTTGATCGATCCGCATCGCCGCACCGCCTCTGTGGTCCAAATCTAAGGCCGCACCGTCGCTTATGGGAGCGAAGAGTTGCGCACCGCTCTTAAAAGCTCCGACACCTTCGCCGCCGCTCCGGCCCACGGGTCCACCGACAGCCGATCACACCGCATCCGGGACATATTCGGCACCGATGAAATTATCGAATTTGGTGGTTTCGGCCTCGAAATGCAGCCTGACCGTGCCGATCGGCCCATGCCGCTGCTTGGCGATCAGGATTTCGGCCGTGCCGTAGACCTCATTATAGCGATTTTGCCAGCGTTCATAGCGGTCGTTGTACTTCTCGTCGGTTTCATCTGGGCGCCGCAAGGGTTGTCCGCGTGAGAGATAGTATTCCTCGCGGAAGATGAACATGACGACATCGGCGTCCTGCTCGATCGAGCCTGATTCGCGTAAATCGGCTAGCATCGGTCGCTTGTCTTCGCGGGATTCGACCGCGCGCGAGAGTTGCGAGAGCGCCAATACCGGGACGTTGAGCTCCTTGGCAAGCGCCTTAAGCCCGCGGGAGATGTCCGAGATTTCTTGGACCCGGTTTTCGAGGCTGCGCACCTGCACCGAGGGGCGCAGGAGCTGCAGGTAGTCGACGACCACAAGACCCAGGCCTTGCTGGCGCATTAGCCGCCGCGCCCGCGTGCGCAGGGCCGACACGCTCAGCGCCGGGGTATCGTCGATAAACAACTTCAATGTCTGGAGTTGGTGGCTGGCCTGCAAGAACCGGTCGAAATCCTGACGGCTGACATCGCCGCGACGGATCCGGTCGGAGCTCACGCCCGATTCCTCGGCAAGGATGCGAGTGGCGAGCTGCTCGGCCGACATTTCGAGCGAAAAAAAGCCGATAACGGCACCGTCCTCGGCGACAGTGCGGCCGTCGGGAGCGACGGCTGCCTTGTAAGCGCGCACCGCGTTGAAGGCGATGTTGGTAGCAAGTGCAGTCTTGCCCATCGACGGGCGGCCGGCAAGGATCACCAAATCCGAGGGGTGCAGGCCGCCGAGTTTGTTGTCGAGATCGACAAAGCCGGTGGCGACGCCGACGGTCTTGCCGCTTTTCTTGAACGCCGCCTCGGCGCTGTCGATGGCGCTCGACAATGCAGCGCTGAATATGCGGAAGCCGCCCTCGCTCTGACCCGCGGTTGCAAGATCGAACAGCTTTTTCTCGGCGCGTTCGATTTGCGCCACCGCGCGGTCGTCGAGATCCTGGCGGAAGGCGTCGTTGACCACATCTTCGCCGAGCACGATCAGCTGACGCCGCAGGTAAAGGTCATGGATATGACGCCCGTAATCTTCGGCATTGATGATCGTCACCGCCGCGCCCGCGAGCACGGCTAGGTATTGGGCACCGCCCACTTCGGCGAGCGCCCCGTCCTGATCGAACAGGTTTTTCAAGGTAACCGGGTTGGCGATTTGGCCGCGCTCGATCAATTTTCCAATCGCAGCATAGATGCGGGCGTGGACCGCGTTGCCGAAATGCTCAGGCAGCAGGAACTCTGAGACACGGGAGTAGGCGGCGTTGCTGATCAGCAGCGCGCCCAACAGCGCCTGCTCGGCGTCGTTGTTGTAAGGCGGGGTACGGATCAGTTCAGGGGCGGTCTCGCGTAGTGGCGTGACCCGGGAAGCCAGCATTGTCTCCATGACGCGAGGCTACCACCATCGCCCCACGGCGCCGCGCTCCGAACGATGCACACCCTGTGGAACCTGGGGGTCGTCAGGCGGCGTATTCGGCGACGGTGTCATGCGCGCGTTCCCAGTCGGTCACGTAGTCGCGGGTCAGCGGCACAGCGTCGAGCGATTTGGCAAGCTGCATCTGGAACACCATATGGCCGCCACGGCGGAACGCTATCTCCGAGCCGACCAGGTACATCTCCCACATGCGGCAGAAACGCTCGTCATAGATCGACTTGATGCGCTCGCGGTTCTGTTCGAAGCAACGGCGCCACGCGCGCAAGGTACGGGCATAATGCAGCCGCAGGATCTCGATATCGGTGATCCACAGCCGCTGGCGCTCGACCACCGGCACGACCTCAGATAACGCTGGCACGTAGCCGCCGGGGAAGATGTATTTGCGGATCCAGGCGGGTGTCGAACCCGGCCCGGCCATGCGGCCGATCGAGTGCAAGAGAGCCACCCCATCGGCGGTCAGCAGCGATTTTACCTTGGCGAAAAACGTAGCGTAATGATTAACGCCGACATGCTCGAACATCCCGACTGAGACTATCCGGTCGTATTGCCCCGCCTCTTCGCGGTAATCGCGCAGGTGAAAGCGCACACGGTCGGAGAGGCCAGCTGCGGCGGCGAGCCGGGTTGCGAGCTTCTGCTGCTCGACCGAAAGGGTCAGCCCGGTCACATCGGTGCCGCACTCGGCCGCGAGATAGATCGCCAGCCCCCCCCATCCTGAGCCGATGTCGAGCACTTTCTGCCCCGGTCTGATCATCAGCTTCGCCGCGATATGCCGCTTTTTGTCAAGCTGCGCCTGTTCGAGATCCTCGTCTTCGCCGCGAAAGTACGCACAGGAATATTGGCGGTCACGATCGAGAAACAGCTCGTACAGCTGGTCCGACAGATCGTAATGGTGGGCCACATTGCGCCGGGCGCGGAACAACGGGTTGTACTGTTGGAAGCGGCGCAGCAACGTGTGCGACCCGTTCAGCAGCCATGAGAGCGCGCCATCGGGCAGTGCATCGAGATTGAGCTGCAACAGATCGATCAAATCGTAGAGGCTGCCCTCCTCAATCGTCAGGCTGCCATCGACATAGGCCTCCGGAAGATAAAGGTTCGGCCGGACGAACAGCTTGCGGTGCAGCGCCGGGTCACCGAGGCGGATCGCGGCGCTCGGTCCCGGCGAGCCGGCGAAATCATGCAGCCGGCCATAGGCATCGACAACGCGCAGACGGCCTTTGGTGACTATCTGCTCGAACAAACGTGCAAGTAGCATCGCAGTCAGACCGAATCGGGAAAACCGTCCCAATATCGGTCACGTTGCGACGCACAAACAAGGGCTTCGGCACTATCGCGGGCTCGCCTCGGCTGGTGTCGCCGGCGCGCGCAGCGCGCCTTCGTCTTCGATCTCGTCTTCGTCGGCTTGGCGTAGCGGATCGATGCCGCGTGACTGCATCGCCGCTTCCTCGGCCGATTGGGCGACATTCGCCGTCACCATCACCGAGACTTCCGGATGCAGAACGATGCGTACCGGGTGCATGCCGAGATTTTTGATCGGTCGTTCAAGGACGACCTGGCGTCTTTCGATCGTGAACCCGGCCTCGGTTACCGCTTCGGCGATGTCGCGCGCTGACACCGAGCCGTAGAGCTGGCCGTTCTCGCCGGCCTGGCGCACCAGAACGACGGTGAGCCCTTCGAGCTTGGCACCGACTTCGCCCGCCTCGGCCTTGCGCTGCAGATTGTTGGCTTCGAGCTGGGCGCGCTGGTTTTCGAAATAGGACAGATTTTCCTTGGTTGCGCGCAAGGCCTTTCTTTGCGGCAATAGATAGTTGCGGGCAAAGCCGGGCTTGACCTTGACGAGCTGGCCCATCTGGCCAAGTTTTTCGACCCGTTCGAGCAGAATGAGTTCAATCATCGATTTTTCCTCCAATCAAAGGCGATGGGGCGAACCGGCGACGCAAACCAAATGGCGCGTCGAGCACTCCCAAAACCGTGATCACCAACAGGGGCCAGCCGAACAAGCCGGCCAGTACATAGAACGCAACAAGCGGGATTTGCCGGTGCGGCAGCCGGCGCATGGCCGCGTGCAGAACTGCCAGCCCGGCAAGACAAAACGGAACCGACAACACGATCAGCATATTGATGCCGTAAAAACGCGCCGCACCGCCCAGCAGCGACAGCATCACCGCAACCGCCAGCACCGCCGAGAGCCAGAGCGGCAAGGCCAGTGCCGCCAGATCGGGAGACGGCCGCCACGCCTTGCCGAACCGGGCCAGGACGCCTTGTGCAAGAACCGCGTTGCTTGCCGTCATCGCCATCCACGACGCCGCGACGGCGCCAGGGGTGATCAGCGCCAAAATGTGGATGATCCCGTCCGCGCCCTCTCCGCCATCGGCAAAGCGGTCGATTGCGGGCGCAAGCAGATCGCGCAAGAGAGCCTCAATGCGGCTCGGGCCGCCAAAAAACGCGAGGGCGCCGCCGAGGGCCACAAGACCGAGCCCGGTCAGCCACGCAGTCAACTGCCCCGGCGGATACCATTCGAGCAATCCGTCCGGTCCGCGCCGCGCGAGCAGAGCCTGGCGCACCAGCACCACGATCGGCGCTGCATAGAGCGCGGCAAAAGCAGCTGCCGCGGACAGGTCCCCGATCGCCAGGAGAATGGCGGCAGCGGTTGCGCCGGCAGCAGCACCGCAGCCGACCCCAAGCCATAAACCGGCCGCAAACAAGGGCAATTGCGCCAAATAAGCGAGGATGACAGCAGCTGGCGAACCGGTGAGCACCGTCAAGTAGAGCGCCGCGCCGAGCGCTCCCATTGCGGTGCCGATACCGAGGGGCGCCAGCCTGCCCATCCCAAACTCCAGCCTGGCGCCCCTCAAATCAGCCCCAGCGCCGCTACTCGACCTGTTTGTTATCTGACCATATAAGGCAGGAGCCCCAAAAACCGCGCCCGCTTGATCGCTTGTGCCAGCTCACGCTGCCTTTTGGTCGAGACGGCGGTGATCCGGCTCGGCACGATCTTGCCGCGCTCAGAGACAAAGCGCTGCAGCAGCTTCACATCCTTGTAGTCGATTTTCGGCGCGTTGGGACCGGAGAACGGACACGATTTTCGGCGGCGAAAGAACGGACGCCGCGCCGCGCCGCCACGGCCCGGGCCACCCGGCGTCAAGCTTTCCATTTAAGGCTCCACCGCTTCCGGCAGCGGCGCTTCGACGCGCTCGCTGCGCTCGCCCGCGTCGCGGCCCTCACCATATCGGTCACGGTCGCGATCGCCGCGGCGCTGCCGATCGTCGCGTCCACCGCGGTTTTGCATCACCATCGACGGCCCCTCTTCATGCGCTTCCACTCGTATCGTCAAATAGCGCAACACGTCCTCGTTGATCCGCATCGTGCGTTCAAGCTCGGCGATCGTTGCCGGCGGCGCCTCGACGTTCATCAGCATGTAGTGGCCCTTGCGATTCTTTCGCATGCGATAGGCGAGGTTGCGCAAACCCCAATATTCGCGCTTCTTGACCTCACCGCCGTTGTCGGCGATCAGCTGCACAAAAGTGTCGGCAAGCGCATCGACCTGCGCGCCGGAGATGTCCTGCCGCGCGATAAATACGTTTTCGTAGAGGGGCATACCTACACAAATCCCTTTCGGATGATAGGGCCCGGAGCGTCTGCCGCCGATCGGGCCGAGCCGGCCCGCGGTCGGCAAGGGGAGGCCAGACTATACATGAACCCTCGGGCGGGACAAGATGCCGCCGAGCCGGAGGGAGACGCCGGGGGGCAAATACGGCTCTTTGAAGTTTGAGGGGGGATGAGCGGGATGAATCGTGCGTTCGTTTTTCCAGGTCAGGGGTCGCAGGCGGTCGGCATGGGACGCGCCCTGGCCGAGGCCTTTCCGACGGCCCGCCTCCTGTTCGACGAGGTCGACGAAGCGTTGTCGCAGCCGCTCTCGCGGCTGATGTTCGACGGGCCGGAACGCGAGCTGACATTGACCGAGAATGCCCAGCCGGCACTGATGGCGGCGAGCCTCGCCGTGGTGCGCGTGCTCGAAGCCGAATTCGGCTTCGATGTCGAAAGGCAATTGGCTTTTGTCGCCGGGCATTCGCTCGGCGAGTATTCGGCGCTCGCGGCGGCGAAGGCTCTTACGGTGGGGGATGCCGCGCGGCTCCTCAAATTGCGCGGGCAGGCAATGCAGCAGGCGGTGCCGGTCGGCCAAGGAGCGATGGCGGCGCTGATCGGGCTCGATGTCGAGGCGGCGAGGATGGTGGCGCAGAAGGCGACATGCGCCGGCATCGACCACGACGAGGTCTGTGCCGTCGCAAATGACAACGGCCCCGGTCAGGCGGTCGTCAGCGGCCATCGCAGTGCCGTCGAGCGCGCAATCACGATCGCCCGCGAGTACGGCGCCCGCCGTTCGGTGTTGCTGCCGGTCAGCGCCGCGTTTCATTCGCCGCTCTTGGCTCCGGCCGCGGATGCGATGGCGGTGGCACTGGCGAAAGTCGCGTTGCGTCGCCCACTGGTGCCGCTCGTCGCGAATGTGACCGCATCGGCGATCAGCGAGCCCTGCGAAATCAAGGAGCTTTTGGTCAAGCAGGTGACCGCAATGGTGCGGTGGCGGGAAAGCGTGCTGTTCCTCGCGGACAGCGCCGTCGATGAAATCGTAGAAATCGGAACCGGGCGCGTGCTGAGCGGGCTCGCCAAGCGCATTGCTCCGGACATCGCGGTGCGTTCGGTCGGCACCCCGGCCGAGATCGAGGTGCTGGTTGCCGCCTCACTGGTTGCCGCCTCATAAGTGCTTGGCGACGATCGGCGCGCCTGGCAAGCAGGCTCTTACCGCGGCGAATGCGCGAACAGCAAGGAAATCACGGGAGCGCCGGCGGGATGTTCGATCTGACGGGTCAGACCGCCCTGGTAACCGGAGCCTCGGGTGCCATCGGGGGTGCCATCGCCCGCGGGCTGCATCGCCAGGGTGCGGTCGTCATGGTCGCCGGGACCAGACGCCCAGTGCTCGCCGCCGTCGCCGACGAATTGGGCGAACGGGTCTATATCGCGGTTGCCGACCTCGCCCTGCCCGAAGCCGCCGAACGCCTCGTCCAGGAGGCGCAGGCGGCAATGGGAAGACTCGACATCCTGGTCAATAATGCCGCGGTGACGCGCGACGGGATTGCCTTGCGGATGAAGGACGAGGACTGGCAGGCCGTCATCGACGTCGATTTGACCGCCGTCTTTCGGCTCACTCGTGCGGCATTGCGGGGTATGGTACAGCGGCGCCACGGCCGGGTGATTGGCGTGACCTCGGTCGTGGCGTTCACCGGCAATCGCGGCCAAGCGAACTATGCAGCGGCCAAGGCGGCGATGGTGGGGATGTCGAAATCACTCGCCGCCGAAGTCGCCGGCCGCGGGATCACGGTCAACTGCGTGGCACCCGGTTTTATCGACAGCGCGATGACCGCGAAATTGCCGCAGGAGCAGCGTGAGCGGTTGGGCGCGGCCATACCCGCCGGCCGCTTTGGGGCTCCGACGGACGTCGCCGCCGCCATAGTGTATTTGGCGAGTGCGGAAGCCGCCTACGTGACGGGACAGACCTTGCACGTCAATGGCGGTATGGCCATGCTATAGGATCGCGTGCCATGAGCGATTTGAGCCGAATTGGCGGCGCCGGCAAATTCGTGCTATGTGACGGGCGCCTTGACGCGGCCCCCAGCAACGACACTATGACGGCGGATGGCGCGCGCATTCCAGAAACCGGTACTAATTTCACGCCAGCCTCTGAGGGGAACAACGAATGAGCGATGTCGCCGAGCGGGTCAAAAAGATCGTCGTCGAGCATTTGGGCGTCGACGAATCGAAGGTGACCGAGAACGCCAGCTTCATCGACGATCTCGGCGCCGACAGTCTGGATACAGTCGAGCTCGTAATGGCCTTCGAAGAAGAGTTCGGCTGCGAGATCCCGGACGACGCGGCGGAAAAGATCGTGACGGTCAAAGACGCCGTCAGTTTTATCGAGCAGCACGGCTGAGCCGTCCGCTCACCCGCTCCGTTTCGGATCAGGTCGGCGACATGCCCGAAGAGGCTCTTGTTGGCGGTGTGTGAGAGGGCGATGCGGCGCGTTGTCGTGACCGGGATGGGGCTCGTGACCCCGTTAGGGATTGGTCTCGAGCACAACTGGCAACGGCTGCTTTCGGGTGCCTCCGGGATCGCCGCGATCCGCTCGTTCGACGTTTCCGATCTGCCGGCGCGAATCGCGGCTCAGGTGCCGCGCGGCGCCACCGCGCTCGGCCTCTTTGAAGCTGACGATTGGGTGCCGCCCAAAGACCAGCGCAAGATGGACGGCTTTATCGTGTTCGCACTCGCCGCAGCTGCCCAGGCGGTCGAGGATGCCGGCTGGCTGCCGGAGGGGCCGGAGGCACGCGAGCGCACCGGTGTCATGATCGGCTCCGGCATTGGTGGGCTTTCCGGCATTACCGAAGGCGCCTTGGCCCTGCACGAGCGTGGTCCGCGCCGGGTATCGCCGTTTTTCATTCCCGCCAACCTGATCAACCTTGCCTCTGGGCATGTCTCGATCCGGTACGGGTTCTGCGGCCCCAACCATGCCGTGGTGACCGCCTGTTCGAGCGGCGCCCACGCGATCGGTGACGCGGCGCGGCTGATCATGCTCGACGATGCCGACGTCATGGTGTGCGGCGGCACCGAAGCCGCGATCTGCCGGCTGGGCTTGGCTGGGTTTGCCGCGGCGCGGGCCTTGTCGACCGGGTTCAACGACGATCCGCCGCGCGCCTCGCGGCCCTGGGACCAGGCTCGCGATGGCTTTGTGATGGGCGAGGGTGCCGGCATCCTAGTGCTCGAAGAGCTCGACCATGCCCGGCGGCGCGGCGCCAACCTCTATGCCGAGATCCTGGGCTACGGCATGTCGGGCGACGCACATCATCTGACCGCCCCGGCTGAGGACGGCAATGGCGCCTTTCGTTCGATGCGCAACGCGCTCAAGCGCGCCGGAATCCCGCCCGAAGCAATCGACTACATCAATGCGCACGGCACCTCGACACCGATCGGCGATGAAATCGAGCTCGGCGCCGTCAAGCGATTTTTTGGCCGGCATGCCTACGAGCTGTCGATGTCGTCGACCAAATCGGCAATCGGTCACCTTTTGGGTGCTGCCGGCAGCGTCGAGGCGATCTTTTCGATCCTGGCGATTCGCGACGGTGCGGTGCCCCCGACCCTGAACCTCGACAACCCGTCACCGACTTGCGACATCGATCTGGTCGCGAAAGAAGCCAAACGGCGCCGAGTCGACTACGCCCTCACCAACTCGTTCGGGTTTGGCGGCACCAACGCTTCGCTGGTCTTTGCCGGTCCCCCATAATCTTCCCGCCGCGCCAACGCGTGTCGCGAGCGCCGGGCGGTGAGCGGTCCATGGCGCCTCTTCGGCTGGGCCTTGCTCGCCGTCTCGATGGTGCTGGCGCTGGCTGGTGGCGCCGGTTGGTGGCTCTATCGCGAGATGACGGCGGCAGGCCCGCTCGGCGAGGCGCGGAGGGTCGTGATCCCGCCCAAGACCGGGCTTGCCGAGATTGCCGGGCTCCTGGCTAAAGCGGGTGTGGTGCGCTACGCTCTGCCGCTTGAGGCCGCGGCCCTGCTGTCGGGCGAGGTCTCGAGCCTGCAGGCGGGCGAATACGAATTTCCCGCTGCGACCAGCGCGCTTCAGGCGACCGCAATCATCGCCAGCGGCAAAACCGTGCGCCACAAGCTGACCATACCCGAAGGGCTGACCAGCGCCGAGGTGCTCGCCCTGGTCAAGGCCGCTCCGGCACTCGCCGGCGATCCCGGGGCGCCGCCGCCGGAGGGCAGCCTGATGCCCGATACCTATTTTTACAGCTATAGCGAGCCTCGCCGGCAGCTGATCGACGAGATGAAGCGCGAGATGGCGCATGCGCTCCAGAGGGCGTGGGCCAAGCGCACCCCCGATTTGCCGCTGGCCAGCCCGGAACAGCTCTTGACCCTCGCCTCGATCGTGGAAGGCGAGGCGGCGCGCGCCGACGAACGCGCCCACATCGCCGGGGTCTTTGTCAACCGCCTGCGGCTCGGGATGCCGCTCGATTCGGACCCGACGGTGATCTACGCGCTGACCGACGGCAGCGCCAAAAAGCTCGACCGGCCATTGACGCGCACCGATCTCGAAACCCCCTCGCCTTACAACACCTATCACGAAAAGGGGCTGCCGGAGGGCCCGATCGACAATCCCGGGGCGGCCGCCCTGCGCGCTGCCGCCCATCCGGCCCCGACCCCCGACCTCTATTTCGTCGCCGACCACAATGGCGGGCACGTCTTTGCCAAAACCCTCGCCGAGCACGACCGCAATGTCGCGCAATACCGCAACGGGACACTCGTCGTCCCCGATCCCGCCAGCGGGGCGGCACGCTGATGCTGTCGCCCCGGCCCCGCGGTTGTAGCTCCCGGATATGGCCGCTATAACCTTAAGCCCTGGCAGCAAAAAAAGGTTTGGCGGCGTGGCGGTGGCAAGCATGACAGGGTTTGCCCGGACGCAAGGCGAGGTGCGGGGCATTGCCTGGGTGTGGGAGGTCAAGAGCGTCAACGGGCGCGCCCTCGATTTGCGGCTGCGGCTCGGCCCCGGCTTTGACGGGCTGGAGCCGGAATTGCGTGCGCTGTTGGTAGAGCGCTTCCGCCGCGGCAATTTCACTGGAAATCTCAGCATCACCCGCACCGCCCCGCCGGAATTGCGGGTTAACCGCCAGGCGCTGGCGCAGCTGATGACCTTGATCGGCGAGATCTCCGGCCAGGTCGAAGCCGCACCGCCGCGGCTCGATGGCCTCTTGGCACTGCGCGGCATCATCGAGACCGTCGACGAGGAAGACGACGCGGCCGGTGAAGCCCGCCGTGCCGAGATTGTGCGCAGCTGGGCCGCCGCACTCGATCGGCTGGTGGCGGCCCGGCTCGAAGAAGGCGAGCGCATCGCACTGCTGCTGCGCGCCCAACTCGACGAAATGACCGCTCTCGCCGCGCGCGCAGCCGATAGCGCGGCGGCCCAGCCTGCTGCGATCCGCCAACGCTTGGCGGCAACGCTCGCCGAGCTGGTCGGGGCCGGCGCCCCGGCCGTGCCGGAGGAGCGGGTTGCCCAGGAGGTGGCACTGATCGCCGCGCGCGCCGATATCCGCGAGGAAATCGGCCGGCTGCGGGCCCATATCGAGCAGGCTGGCGATTTGCTCGACGAGGCTTTGGCGGTTGGCCGGCGGCTCGATTTTCTGTGCCAGGAGCTGAACCGCGAGGCTAATACGCTGTGCTCCAAATCCGCCGATATCGAGCTGACCCGCGCCGGGCTCGCGCTAAAGGCGGTGATCGAGCAGTTTCGCGAGCAGGTCCAGAACATCGAATGAGAGCGGCGCCGAGCTTCAGCGCCGGCGGTGGGCCCCGATTGATGATGTCCCCCAAGGCCGGCCGTAACGGGTCCTTTGCTGATCAGCAATGCTGTGAAAGGGCGGCGCTTTCGAGAGCCACCGTCTTGGCGTCGTCGCGACCCCTGGGCGGCTATAGCCCGAGATAGAATTTTCGGACCAGTTCATTGTTGTTGAGCTCGGCGGCCGAGGCGCCGGTGAACGCGATCTTGCCGTGGACGATGACATAGCCGCGGTCGGCGATGCGGACCGCCTGGTTGAAATTCTGCTCGGCCATC
>DASXMC010000515.1:0-4148 GCA_036495885.1 Allostellaceae bacterium
GCCAATTGCATGGCGATTGCCGAGCGCGAAGCCGAGCGAGGAGTCTGCGCCGCAGGGTCGGCGACGCGGGAACTCGCTTCTTGGTATGAGGAAATGCGAAGGGGCGATGCGGAGGCTGCCCATTCCCGGGTCGGAGTTCCAATGGCTAAGGGCGAGGATGCCGCAGCGCTGTGGCCACGCTTTGCCCGCGACCTGCGCATCGGCGCCTTCGAGAATTCGCCGGAGCGCGCGGCGCAGGCCCGCGCTATTCTGTGGCGGATGACGATCGCCCGAGTGCGCCTCGCCAATCCAAGGTTTCTTGCCGCCAACGGTTTCGCCTAGCCGCGCGGCGCGTGCGAGAGGATGACATTGCCGCAATCCAGCGTCCGCGACGCAATCGACGCCTTTACCGCCGGTGCGATCATCGTTGTCACCGACGATGATGATCGCGAAAACGAAGGCGACCTGATCGTCGCGGCACAACACGCCACGCCGGAGAAGCTGGCGTTCATCATCCGCCACACATGCGGCATCGTCTGCGCGCCGTTAACCGGTGACATCGCCCAGCGGCTTCATCTGGCGCCGATGGTGGCCGACAACGACGCCATCCACGGCACCGCCTTTACCGTCTCGGTCGACTATCGCCACGGCACCACGACCGGCATCTCGGCCGAAGACCGCACCGCGACAATCCGCAACCTCGCCAACAACAATGCCGGGCGTGCTGATTTCGTGCGGCCCGGGCACATTTTTCCGCTGATCGCCAAAGAGGGCGGGGTGCTGATGCGCTCCGGTCATACCGAGGCGGCTGTCGATTTCTGTCGGCTCGCCGATATCGAGCCGGTGGCCGCGATCTGCGAGCTCGTCAACGACGACGGCACGGTCATGCGCGGCCCGCAGGTCGCGGCCTTTTCCCGGAAACACGCACTGCATCAGGTCTCGGTCGCGGACCTGATCGCCTACCGACAGGCGCGCGAAAAGCTCGTAAGCCGGGTCGCGGAATTCAAGGTCGCAAGCGAGATTGGCGAACTCGCCGGTTACGCCTTTGTGACGCCGTTCGACAAGGTGCATCACTACGCCTTTGTTTACGGCAATATCGGCGGCGGGACCAATGTGCCGACGCGGCTGCATCGCGCCCATGTACTCGAAGACGTGTTTGGCGGCGCCAAGCCGATCCATGCCGCGCTCGACCGGTTCAAAGCGGCGGGGCGGGGTGTGTTGGTGTATCTGCGCGACGGCACCTCGGGGGTGCCGACATCCACGGTCGGGGAGGAGGAGACGGCCTCCGAGCGCGAGCGCAACACCCAGTGGCGCGAAGTTGGGCTCGGTGCCCAGATCCTGCGCGATTTGCGGATCTCGTCGATCCAGTTGCTGGCGACGCGCTCGCGGCACTATGTCGGTCTCGCCGGTTTTGGCATCGAGATTGTCGACACCGAGCCGCTCGAAGGCGAATAGCCGGGCCCAGCGCCGGACAGATACGGCGGCACAATACAAAGGAATAGCTGATGCGGCCGGCAACGAGACTGCATTACGCGTGGATCATCGCGGGGGTGACTTTTGTCGTCGGGCTGTTGACCGCCGGGGTCCGCGCCGCCCCGGGCGTGCTTATCATTCCGCTCGAGCAGGAATTCGACTGGTCGCGCGCGACGATTTCGTTGGCCGTCGGCGTCAATCTTTTGCTCTACGGCCTGGTCGGTCCGTTCGCTGCGGCGGTGATGGACCGCTTTGGCGTGCGCCGCACGATGAGCTTGGCGCTGGCGCTGACCGCGGGCGCGGTAGCACTGTCACCGGCAATGCGGCAGGCCTGGCAACTGGTGCTGCTATGGGGCGTCGCCGTCGGCCTCGGCACCGGCGTCATCGGCGCCTATCTTGCCGCCTATATCGCGGCGCGCTGGTTCCGCCGGCAACAGGGTCTCGTCGTCGGGCTTTTGACCGCGGCCAACGCCGCTGGTCAGCTCATCTTCCTGCCGAACCTCGCCGAACTCGTCACCCATTTCGGCTGGCGCGCGATGTCGCTGGTCCTGGCCGCCGCGGTGGCGGTCTTCGTCCCGCTCATAGCGCTGCTGATGCGGGATCGCCCCGCCGATCTCGGCCTTGCCCCTTACGGTGCGGAGGACGGCCCGGATCCAGCACCGCCGCCCCCGGGCAATCCGCTTGTCGTTGCCTTCAGCGCTCTTTCGAGCGGGGCGCGCAAGCGCGACTTCTGGCTGCTCGCCGGCGGTTATTTTGTCTGCGGTGCGACCACCAACGGACTGATCGGAACCCATTTGATCCCGGCCTGTGTCGATCACGGGCTCAGCGAGGTCGCCGGTGCCGGGTTCCTGGCTGCAACCGGCGTTTTCAGCTTTCTCGGCGGCACGCTCTCGGGCTGGCTCAGCGATCGCTGGGATAACCGGGTGCTGCTCGCCTGGTATTACGGTTTGCGTGGGCTGGCGCTGATGTACCTACCTTTCGCCTTTGGCATGTCGATTTATGGGCTGCCGCTGTTCGCGGTGTTTTATGGCCTTGATTGGATCGCCAGCGTGCCGCCGACGGTGCGGCTGCTCAACCGTGTCGTCGGCACGGAAAAGACAGGCATCATGGTCGCCTGGATTACGGTCATCCATCAGATCGGCGGAGCGCTCGCCGCCTATCTCGGCGGGGTAATGCGGGGGATGTTCGGCACCTATCTCGAGGCGTTCGTCTTTTCTGGTCTGCTGCTGTTCGGGGCGGCATTCATGGTTCTGTTTATCGGCGCAGGTGGGCGCGAAGCTGAACCGGTGGATGCTGCGCTCGCCGCCGAATAACTCTACGCGGGCGTTGCTCGGATCCGAGGCACGACGCGGCCGATGCCGATCTCGCAAACGCTGCTGCCCTGGCTGCCGGCGCTGCTGATCGCAGCATTGAGCGCCGCGGCGCTGGCGGCGACGACGGTTCCCGCCGTGTCAAATGCGGCCAAGCAGCGGCGGCTCGCCGGGCTGGCGATCCTCGGCGTGTTGGCGTTGGGAACGACGGTGTGGCAGGCCTGGGCGGCGGGAAGAGAGATCGCCCGTCTCAAACAAAACGACCGGTCGACGGAGCTGGCGGCTCAAGTCACGGCGCTCGAACAGCAGGTCGCAAAACTCAAGGAAAGCACGCGTGTCCGTGCGCTCGACGCAGAGGTTGCGGCCAGGCTCGCCGATTTTCTAAGACCCTCCGGACCTCGCACGGTCGTCATCTCGTGCATCCCCAACGACATCGAAGCCTACGAATACGCGACGGAGATTGCCGCCGCGCTCAAATCGGCCAAGTGGGATGCCCGCGGGCCGGAGACGACGATGATGTTCGGCAAGATCCGGGCGATGGGCGTCAATATCTTTGACGAGGGTGCGCCGGGGTCGGACACGGTCAAGATCCTGGTGGCTGCATTTGTAAAATTCGCGATCCCGTACCAGATCCGGGTGCCGCCGAGTGCCGCCCCGCACAGCGGCGCTGTCGAGCTGTTTGTTGGCACGCGACCGGTGCAGCCGGAGACGGCGGCGGTCGAGACGCAGCGCTGAGCGCCGGCGGCAGCGTCAGTTTTCAGAACATCTCTCGAACATGAGCGCGATTTCATAAGGTCATTCTCCGGCGACCTGCGGGGCATGATTTCGCCACCCTGCCGTCCGCGCCGTCCACGCAGTTTGTGACCCTTTGTTGCGGCCGAAATCCAGTGTGAGATCCGTCATAGGCGGCCATCAACCGGCCCCTTAACTAACCCTCCGTCCGCCCGATTTCGGGGCGCTAATCGGAGGGTGACGGGACGTGATCGCCGATCAGAAATCGGAAACGGGCCAGATCCAAGGCGAGCAGGGCAGCGAGAGCGCGATCGCCGAATTTATTCGCACCCGCGGTGTGACGCGGTGCCCGACGGCCTGTGTGTCGCCAACCCAAGGCGCGGTAACGCCGCCCGATCGGGCGGCGCTCAATGCGTACGCCGAGTCTCGCGACCGGGTGCGCCGAGCGCGCGCGGCCCGCAAGGTCGGCTTCATGCCGTTATTCGACATTCAGCGCGCGCGCTGACCGAAACCGGCCGGCGACCGGTCGCAATCGTCAGACCAGGCCCATCTCGGGTCCCGAGCAATGTGCGCGCGGCAGCCCCGCCCCTATTCGACCATCACGATTGGTCTTGCCCACCGGTACGCGCGGCAGGTTTAGCTTACGGCGGTCGG
>DASXMC010000516.1:0-2638 GCA_036495885.1 Allostellaceae bacterium
GCGCTATTCGGCGGCGGTCTTGGTTCGATGATCCGCCGGCGCAAGCTCCGGGGCAATGCCGAACAGCCGCTGCTTGACGCTCTCGCGCAGCCGTTGAAAGACGACGTAAAGGCCGGGGATCAGGAAGATCCCGAGCACCGATGCTGCGAGCATACCAAAAAACACGGCGGTTGCGACCGCATGGCGGGTCACCGCCCCTGCGCCGCCCGAGACCAGCAGCGGCACGAGCCCGAGGATAAAGGCGAAGGACGTCATCATCACCGCGCGGAACCGCGCCCGCGCCCCGTTCAACGCCGCCTCGGCGACGGCGAGGCCTTCGCGTCGCGCCTGCATCGCGAATTCGACAATCAGGATCGCGTTCTTGGCGGCGAGTGCTATCAGCACGACGATGCCGATCTGCGCAAAGACGTCATTGGGCAGCCCGGTCAACAGCAACCCACCAAGCGCTCCCGCCAGCCCGACCGTGATCGAGACGATCACCGCCGCCGGCATTGCCCAGGATTCATAGAGGCCGACCAGCATCAGATAAGCGAACAGCACGGCAAGACCGAGGATCATCGTCGTCTGTCCGGCGGCGATCTTTTCTTGGTAGGCGGTGCCGCTCCATGAATAGCCAAAGCCATGGGGCAGGGTCGCCTTCGACACCTGCTCCATCGCCGTAAGCGCCTGGCCCGAGGAATAGTCGGGCGCCGGCTGCCCCTGGATTGCCACCGCCCGCAGATTGTTGAAGCGGTAGATGTAACCCGGTCCAAGCACATTCTCGATCGTGGCGAGGGTTCGGATCGGCACCAGGGCACCGTTCGACGCCCGCACATGCACCTCGAAAATGTCTTCGGGATCCATGCGCTGCGGCGTCTCGGCCTGCAGGATGACCTGCCAGGTACGGCCAAATTTGTTGAAGTCGTTGACGTAGTAGCCGCCGAGTGCGGCCTGCAGCGCGGTAAAGATGTTGTTGATGCTGATGCCCAAGGTTTCGGCCCGTTCGCGGTCGATATCGAGCCGGATCAGCGGTGTCGAGGCGCCATAAGTGGTGAAGACGCCGGTCAATGCCGGGTTCGCATTTGCCGTCTGCACGAGCCCGCGGGTGACTGCGGCCATCTCGCTCGCGGGTGCGCCCGAATAGGATTGCAACTGGTATTCGAACCCGGCGCCGGTGCCGAGACCGATGATCGGCGGGAGGTTGAAGGGTATGACGATCGCCGCCGGCATCTTCACGAATTCGCCGCGCAGGTGGTCGAGCACGCCCCACACGCTCGTCGCTGCCGAGGTGCGGTCGGTGAACGGAGCCAGGGTCACAAAAAATGTCGATTTGTTCGACTGGGCGATACCGTCGATCATGCTGTAGCCGACGATCGAGGTGACGGCCGCCACCCCGGGCGTCGCCTTAGCGATGCGCTCGACATCGGCCGCCACTAGGCTGGTGCGGTTGAGCGAGGCGCCCTCGGGCAGTTGCGCCTCGATCAGAAAGGCGCCCTGATCCTCCTCGGGCAAAAAGCCCGCCGGAACGGCGCGGCCGAAACCCAGGATCAGGCCGACGGCGACCCCGACCAGCGCCAAAGTCAGCAACACGCGTGGCGCCAAGCGCCCGATGATACCGGCATAGCCTCGCTGCATCCCGTCGATGCCGCCCTGCATCCACCGGATGATGCGGCCGGGCCGATGACCATGGCGCAGCAGCAGCGCGCACAATGCCGGCGATAGGGTCAGCGCGTTGAGCGCCGAGATCAGCATCGACACCGATACCGCGACCGCGAATTGCTGGAAAAGCTGCCCAACGATGCCGGGGATGAACGCGACTGGCACGAACACCGACAGCAGGACCAGCGTGATCGCGATGATCGGCCCGGTAATCTGGCTCATCGCGGCCTTGGTCGCTTCTGCCGGCGACATCTCGGGATGCTCGGCGATCATGTGCTCGACCGCCTCGACGACAACGATCGCATCGTCGACGACGATCCCGATCGCCAGCACCAACGCCAACAGTGAAACCGTGTTGGCCGAAAAGCCGAGGGCAAGCATCGCGGCGAAGGTGCCGACTAGCGCCACCGGAACCGCGATGATCGGGACCAAGGTCGCCCGCAAACTGCCGAGAAACACGAAGACGACGATCGCCACCAGCACAAAGGCTTCGACCAGGGTGGTTTCGACGTTGTGGATCGAGGCGTTGACAAAGACCGTCGTGTCGTAAGGGATTTCCCAGGTCATATCTTCGGGGAAGCGTTGGGCCATCTCCTCCATCGCCCGCCGCACACTCTCCCCGGTCGCGACCGCATTGGCACCCGGCGCCAGATAGATCCCCATTGCCGCGGCCGGCTTGCCGTCGAATTTCGAAAAGACATCGGCCGATTGCGAGCCGAGCTCGATCCGCGCGACGTCGCGCACCCGGATCAGCGAGCCGTTCGGTTGAGCTCGGACAATGATTGCACCAAATTGTTCCGGCGTCTCGAGCCGGCCCTGGGTGGTCAGCGGGATCGTGCGCTGTTGCGCTTCGACCACAGGGGCTCCGCCGATGCGGCCAACTGCGGCCTGGACGTTCTGCGCGCGCACCGCGTTGATCACATCCTGCGGCGTCAGACCCAGACCGGTCAGCCGATCCATGTCGAGCCAGATTCGCATTGCATAATCTTGCTGGCCGAAC
>DASXMC010000517.1:0-2741 GCA_036495885.1 Allostellaceae bacterium
TCCCATCATTCCGCCGAAAAACGGCGAAGATCAGCCTTGAACAAGTCCAGTGAGCTTCACGATCGCGATTTCGTGCTGTGGACCGAAGAGCAGACCGCCTCGTTGCGCCGCGCCAAGGATTCAAACCTGCCGCTCGATTGGGAGAACCTCGCCTAGGAAATCGAAAGCTTGGGGAGATCGGACCGCCGCGAGCTGGTGTCGCAGATACGACGCGTACCTCACCATCTTGTAAAAATCGAGCTGTCTCCGGCGGCGGAACCACGAGCGGGCTGGCGTTCGATGCTCCGCGATGCCCGGGCGCCGCAGGAGCTCGGCTCCGACCTCGTCGGCGAGGCCTATGTCAGTGCCACGGTCACGGTCTGGGACGAGGATTTCCGGGTCGCCGGCGAGCGGCTGCGGCTCATCGAGAAGACGATCCAGGGCCGCGACTTCACCTGCATGCGCGAGACGGTCAACGCGCTCGAAGCCTGGTTCGGCAGTCTCCCCGGTCATGTTTATGCGAACGTCCGCCAGCCGCCGGTCTCGACCCTGAACTCGCCCACATAATGCCGTCCCCGGCGGTCTGCGCCGGCCCGGAAAGGGACGAGCACTTTTCGGCGCCGCCGCTCTTCTTCGCGCGCACCGAAGGTTCAACGCCGTTCCGCTTTGCGCTGCATGTCGGCGATGTCGGCCACACCCTGGTCGTCGGTCCGACCGGCGCCGGCAAGAGCGTGCTCCTGGCGCTGATGGCGTTGCAGTTCCGCCGCTACGAGAGGGCGCAGGTCTTCGCCTTCGACTTCGGCGGCAGCATTCGGGCGGCGGCACTCGCAATGTGTGGCGACTCGCGCGACCTCGGCGGGGCACTTGCCGACGAAGGCGCCGAGCCGGTTGCATTGCGGCCGCTGGCTCGGATCGACGATGCCGGCGAGCGCGGCTGGGCCGCGGAATGGGTCGCAACCCTCTTGACGCGCGAAGCTGTCGCGGTCACCCCGGAACTCAAGGAAAATGTCTGGTCGGCATTGACCTCGTTGGCCTCGGCGCCGGCCGCCGAGCGGACCCTGACCGGACTCACCGTGCTGCTGCAGTCGAACGCGCTGAAGCAGGCCTTGCAGCCTTACACGGTCGACGATCCGTGGGGCCGGCTGCTCGATGCCGAGAGCGAGCGGCTCGGTAAGGCCGAGGGTGCACGCCTTCGAGACCGAAGGGCTGATCGGCTCGGGTGCCGCCGCGGTGCTTTCGTATCCCTTTCACTGCATAGAGGACCGGTTCGACGGCCGCCCGACCTTATTGATCATCGACGAGGGCTGGCTCGCCCTCGACGATCGTGGCTTCGCCGGGCAGTTGCGCGAGTGGCTCAAGACCTTGCGCAAGAAGAATGCGAGCGTCGTCTTCGCGACCCAGTCGCTGGCCGATATCGACGGCAGCGCCATCACGCCGGCGATCATCGAAAGCTGTCCGACGCGGCTGTTGCTGCCAAACGAGCGCGCCCTCGAACCACAGATCGCGGCGATCTACCGGCGCTTCGGGCTCAACGACCGGCAGATCGAAATCCTGAGCCGATCGACACCGAAACGCGACTACTACAGCCATTCGCGGCGCGGCAACCGGCTCTTCGAGCTCGGACTCTCGGACGTAGCACTCGCCTTCACAGCCGCCTCGTCGAAGACGGATCAGGCGGCGATCGCCGAAGCGCTGGCGGCGAGCGGCCGAGACGGCTTCGCGGCGGCGTGGCTGCGCCACAGGGATCTCGGCTGGGCGGCCGACATGCCAGGCGAGAAGGAGGTGACGGCATGACCCGCCGCCTTCGCCGAGCACTCACCGCCGTCGCCGCCTGCGCCTTGCTCGCCGTGCCGGTCGTGCCGGTGCGCACCGACTGGATCGTCTTCGACCCACACAATTTTGCGCAGAACGTGCTGATCGCGGCGTGCGAGCTGCAACAGGTCAACAACGAGATCCAGAGCCTGGAAAACCAGGCCCAGATGCTGATCAACCAGGCGCGCGACCTGGCGAGCCTGCCTTATTCGGCGCTCAAACAGCTCGAGCAGTCGATCGCCCAGACGCAGCAGCTGCTGGCGCAGGCCCAGAACATCGCCTACAGCGTCACTGCCATCAATCAGGCGTTCACGACCACCTACCCGCAGAGCTACCCGCCAAAGCCGGGCGGATCGTTGTCGCGGTCGAGGATCGCGGGCCCGGCATTGCGCACAGCGAACACGAGAAGGTGTTCGAACCGTTCTACCGCATTGAGGGTTCGCGAAACCCCGGCGGCGTTGGTCTCGGCCTTGCCGTCGCCCGCTCGATCGCCCGCGAACACGGCGGCGACATCGTCCTCGCAACCCGCAAAGGCGGAGGCCTCAGCGCCCGGCTCGAATTGCCGGCATGATCGACACGCTGGGGTGCAGGACCCAACCCTAATCTAACACGCAGCCCGCACGCACCGCCGACCAAGTCCTTGATTTCGCGTGGTCGCCAATGTCGGCTGCTGAACTCCTTAGTCGGAACTTTACCGGCGCATAGTCGAAAAATGGCGGAAAGGCTAGCCCGGATTTCTCAAAGGGGTGGGTGCATCGGGCTCCCGGATCTGAGAAAATCGTGTTGCAAGAACGGTTTGTCTCAGGATCAGGGGAGGTCCCGATGCCGACAGAGTGTAGCGCGGATCTGTTTGGATTTGAACGCGTGGAGGGGCGGGCGGTGGTCGCCGGGTTTGACGGCGGCAAGATGACCTCGGACGCCGGTGCGTTGTTGTTGGCGGCAACCGACCG
>DASXMC010000518.1:0-2027 GCA_036495885.1 Allostellaceae bacterium
GGCTGCTGCCTTTGGTTCGGATATCGCTGGGCCTGGCGGTTTTCGCCTGTGTCGGCACAACCGTGGGTGTTGGTGAGGCCGTTTTCGGATCGTCGCACCCAACCTCCTCGCTTGAATTAATTGTGCTTGCGGTGGTTGGTGCAGCCGCTGCGGCCGCCGGTGCCACCGCCGAACGGCTCGCGGCGCACGCGCCCGGCTTCAAAGCCGCCGGCCAAATGCCGGCCATCGCCGCGACCAGCAGTGCCGTTCTGCAAGGCCTCCGAGAAAGCGTGCCGTCAAATGCAGCTGGCGCCGCCGCGGGATTGCCCGAAGTTACGGTCGAGACTCCTAAACAGGTCTCTGAAACCGATGATGCACGACTCTCGGCCGAGACCGGATCCCCCGGATGTGCCGACGGCAAGCTCGCCCGGCTGGCGTATGCGCCGGCGGGCGCATGGCGCCGCGACCCGCTACAGCCGTTTTTCGCCGACGCGCCGGTCGGGATCGGTGTCGTCGATCTTTCAGGCCATTTCATCAATGTCAACCGGGCGCTTGGTGAATTGTTCGAGGCCGCCCCCGAAAGCTTGATCGGTCACGGATTGCTCGCCCTGTTGAACCCTGAGGTTCGTGCAACCGTCGCGCAACGACTGGCCGATGCCGCGACCGGCCGTGAGGATCGCACCCCGATCGAAATTCGGCTGGCGCCGCCCGGCGAGCGAACGATGGTGTTGTTGCTTAGCCGCTTTGACAAACCCCCATATGGCGGGCGGGCGGGCGACGGAGATGCGATGCCACATTGGGTGGGCTCTCCCAGTGTGACGACCTTCGCCGCAGCAGCGCCAGCCGACCCAGTCGAGAGCCTGACGCTTTACTTTATCGACGTGACGGAACAGAAACATCTCGAGACTCAGTTTGCTCAGTCACAAAAGATGCAGGCGATTGGCCAGCTCGCCGGTGGTATTGCGCACGACTTCAATAATTTGCTTACGGCAATGATCGGGTTTTGCGATTTGCTGCTGCTGCGTTCGCGGCCCGGGGACCCCGCCTTTGCCGATATCATGCAGGTCAAGCAAAACGCCAATCGCGCAGCCAACCTCGTGCGCCAGCTGCTCGCCTTTTCGCGTCAGCAAAGCCTGCGGCCGCGGGTGCTCGATATTACCGACGTTCTGGCCGAATTGGCGCATCTGCTGCGGCGGCTGATCGGCGAAAATATCGAGCTCGAATTCGCCCACGGGCGGGACCTCGGGCTCGTCAAGGTCGACCAGGGCCAACTCGAACAGGTGGTCATCAATCTTGCGGTCAATGCCCGCGACGCGATGGCCGGTGGCGGCCGGTTGACAATCCGCACCGCAAATCTTCACCAGCCTCGTGCGGTTCGGCGCGGAACCGAGACAATGCCCGCCGGGGATTACGTGCTGATCGAAGTAGCCGACACCGGCATCGGCATCGCACCCGACACGCTGGCGCGGATTTTTGAGCCGTTCTTTTCGACCAAAGAGGTCGGCACCGGCACCGGCCTCGGCCTATCGACGGTCTATGGCATCGTCAAGCAGACGGGCGGGTTTGTTTTTGTCGAGAGTTGCCTGGGTCACGGCACAACTTTTTCTATCTATCTGCCGCGGCATCAAGGGGGAGAGTCGGTGGCCGCCGAAGAGGGCGAGCCCGAGCCCGCCATTGTCCGCGACCTGACCGGCAGCGGCACGATCATGCTTGTCGAGGATGACGATGCGGTGCGCGTGTTCGGTGCGAGAGCGTTGCGCAACAAGGGTTACCGGGTGATCGAGGCAAAAAGCGGCGGGGCTGCACTGGCGATGATCAAGAGCGGCGGCGATTCGGTTGAATTGGTGATTACCGATGTCGTCATGCCACAAATGGACGGACCGGCCTTGGTCCGCGAGCTGCGCAAAATTGATTGCCGCACCAAAGTTATTTTTATTTCCGGCTATGCCGAGGATGCGTTTCGTCAGCGGCTCGACGAGGAGCAGGATATTCACTTTCTGCCGAAGCCGTTCAATTTGAAGCAACTAGCGCTTAAGGTTAAGGAGGTT
>DASXMC010000519.1:0-2150 GCA_036495885.1 Allostellaceae bacterium
CCCGGCTTATTTCTCCGAGGAGCTGGCGCGCCTGATCCCCGGAGCCGAGGTCAAACTGTTCCCGCGCGGCGGGCATAACCTGACACATGTTCGCGCCCGCGAATTCAACAACGCGGTGCTGCCGTTTCTGGTGTCGCATACACCCAGCTGACCCCTTCTCCCGTTCGGGCGGCGGCGCGTCTTCGTCGCAAATTGGCTCGATGGGGGCCATAAACCGGTGCCCGAGTGGCTTAGCGAGACGTGCTTTATGCCCCGATCCTTGCAAGGCGTGCTTTTCGCGCACTGGGTCGCTGACGATAGGCGCAATCAACCGAGTGGCGGGGCAACCGCGCGCTACAGACCCACGCTATTATGCATGATGCCGCCGTCGGCAAAGATTGTGGTTGCAGTCAGATAGCTGGCACCGGGTCCGGCGGCAAAGCCGACCACGGCGGCAATTTCCTCCGGCCGCGCCATGCGCCGCAGCGGTATCGCCGCATCGAGCCGGGCGAGCTGCTGCGGATCGTTGATGGTACCGGTATTGATTGGGGTCGCCACCGCACCCGGCGCCACCCCAACCACCAGAATATTATGCTCGGCAAGCTCGACGCCAGCGGTGCGCGTCAGCATGCGCATGCCGCCTTTGGAGAGGCAATAAGGCGTGTTGCCCGGCATCGGCCAATCTTCATGGACTGAGGTGATGTTGATGATCCGGCCGCCCCCGCCCTGTTTGATCATCTGTTTGGCGGCGATCTGGGTCCCGAAAAAGGCGCTTTTGAGATTGATCGCCATTACCCTCTCATATTGGTCTGGGGTGGTATCGAGGATCGAGCTGCGGCTTTCGACGCCGGCATTGTTGACCATGATGTCGACCCTGCCAAACCGGCTGACCGATTGATCGATCAGCATCTGCAGCTCGGCGATGTCGCTGACATCGGCTTTGACGCCGATTGCCTGGTCGCCGAGTTGGCCGATCTGGCGCTCGAGCGCCTCGGTCGCCTCCGGATGGCAGACATAGTCGATGACAACATTGGCGTGCAGCCGGGCAAATTCGAGAACGATCGCCTGGCCGATCCCGCTGTTGCCGCCGGTGACGATCGCGACTTTGTCCTTAAGCGACATTGTCCATCCTCTCAGCTTTCCGCGCTCTGGAATTCCGAACAAAGGTCATTCATTGGGAGTTTGTCGCGTCGAATACGATCTGATCGTACTCCCAGAGCTGCTCGATAAACCCGCGAGCTGGTTCGTCTCCGATAGCTCCCGCGGCCGCTTGCATGATCTCGCGGACCGAGCGCTTGCCGTCGATAGCGGCGAAGACCCGCTCTTGTGCCATATCGATCGGGAAGGCGAGGTCGGGACAGGTATGGGCCCGGTTGATCAGGACGGCCACCGAACCAGGGGGTACCCGGTCGCCGACGCAGACCGTCCACGGCGGACGCAACGGAACGTAGCCGCGCCAGGCATCGCCACCAAACGTGATCGGCTGGCCCTGGCCGGGTCGATCGTCGCGATAGGCGATAAAGTTGTGCTTGGTTATCGTGCCGCGCAACAGCTCGACCGCGGCGTGCTGCAATGGCCGCCTCCGTGGCGCCGACCCGAGAAGGCGGCAGTAATCCTGCATCATGTAGATGCCGGGCGCCGGCATGGCGGTGTTTGCCAATTCCGGCCAGATCTGCACTGCAGGTACACGCCTTTTTGTCGAGCGCTAAATTTATGACGAATTCACCGGTCGCGTCGCCGAATTCGGCAAAGCGCTCAAGGTCGGCAACGGCATCGATCCCGACACGCAGATCGGCTCGCTGGTTCCCGAGCAGCAGCTCGAACGGGTAACCGGTTACCTCAGCAAGGGCCGGCAGGAAGGCGCCAGACCGCTGACCGGCGGCGAGCAGTTGACTGAGGGTCCATTTGCCAAAGGATACTTCGTGCCGCCGACCGTGTTCGCCGATGTCAAGGACGACATGCGCATAGCCCAAAAAGAGATCTTTGGCCCGGTGATTTCGGCAATCCCGTTCACCGATGTCGACGAGGTCATTCGCCGCGGCAACGCGACGAGCTTCGGGCTCGGCAGCGGGGTGTGGACGCGCGACGTGCCAAAAGCGCATCGCCTCGCTAAGGGCTTGCGTGCCGGGTCGGTGTGGATCAACTGCTACCAGGCGATGGACCCGGCGGTG
>DASXMC010000520.1:0-2782 GCA_036495885.1 Allostellaceae bacterium
AGCTCGTCGAGCCGGTCATAGAGCATGCGCGGCAGCATCGCGGTGGCGCGATCGCGGGTGTTGGTCGACTGGCGGCCCCAATAGCCTTCCATCGCCACACCGCGGCGCTGGCGCTCGGCGATCGACAGCGAGAGCGCATCAGGGATGCGGCGCTGCAGTGCAAGAAAGCCGTCGGCCGACTTGTTGCCCGCGACCTGACGCATCCGCTCGGCAAACACCGGACCATATTCGATCCAGTGGCCATCGCCGTCGATGATCGGATGATTGAGCCGGGACCGGACCTGCTCGGGGCTCGCATGCGCGCTCATTCTTGTCCTCCTAAAAGCCGGCAGCCGCTCCGCCGTTAAACGCGCAAAAGCCTAGGCGCGCCCGCCGACCGAGTCAAACCAGCGTCAGCGGCGCGCTCGACAAAAGCAAAATCCGGTCCGTGATGCCAGAACTGCGTGCAGCAGAAGGATCTGAGGAACTTTTGGGACTCAGAGTTTAAGTCGATATGGCGCGCTTGGCTGGTAAGCGCCTCAGGCAGTCAGGTATTCCGTCAAAATGGCGTCGAGGCAATTACAGAGGCGCCGCAGGCGAGCTTGATCCCAGAGGAACTCAGCAGTACTCGCCAAGAGGCTTGCCTCCTCGGTCGAAGTGTTCCGGATCAGACCGGGGCTCGGGATGGCAGGCGGCGGGGCGGCGGCGGTCCAAGCCAACCGCACCGCCGCTCGCCCGAAAGAAAGCCACTGCGCTCTCTGTCGGACCGCAAATCAGCCAAACGTCCGACGCAATGTCGCAATCGATACGTGAGGCCAGCTAAGGTTTACCGTCGGGTCGCTCAAGACCGGGAAATTCAGAAGAATGGTTTGCACGTATTGCAGCTGGAGAAAACTCCCACTTCCCTGACGGATCGTTTCGATCCAGAAGGTCGCGAAAAACTCTGCTGCGTCGGCGTTTGGGAGCAGCCACGGCATGTTCTCGATACCGCCGGCGCCGTCCGTCACCGGATGAGGTGGGTTCTGGTTGAGGCTCGCCACCGTGGCGATGCTGATGACCACCATCTTTTCGATGAACTGGCCCTGGATCGCCTGCTGCAAGAGCCGCGTGGGATCATTCACCACCGTCTGCATCGGGACACCGTTGATTGCCGGCGGCAGCGGGATCGCCGGAACATTCCCGAAGGGCGTTCTGAAATTGGCGGCGGCAGCGCTGTTATCGGAAAGATTGTAGGGCGGAAAGCCGCCCATGGTTCCGCCGGGCGGCATCGTGCCTCCCACCGGGAACGGTGCGGTGTCGACCGGCTGAATCTCGAATGTGCCGCCGGTCAGTTCCGGCACCTCGATCGCCGAGCCTTGCGCCAACAAGGAAGTGCCGTGCGGGATGGTTCCCATGCGGGCCACGACATTGCCGCCCGGCGGTGGCGATATCGCCGGGTTGCTGGTTTCCGGCTGCCTTACCCAGAGACCTGGCTCGATATGCAGCGCCCCGCCGGTAACGCTGTCACTGATCTGCTGCAGATAGTGTAAACCGAAAAGTTCGATGTCCCCTTGCAGAAAGCCGCGGTTGGGGATCGCCGAGGAAATCGGTGTGATGTCCAGCGTCTCGTCGGTCTGGTTGAGTTCGAGAAACAGGTTGCCTTCTTCTTCTCGATTGGGCCGTGCGATTAGATTAAATCCGTGGCCGTGCCAATGGCCGGCGAGGTCGGCCAGCAACTCCAAATTTTGCAGTACCGTCGCGTTGTCCGGGCTGAGGCGCACTGACGGGATCCGCATGCGCGGTTGGGCTCCGCTTGCTCCGCTCATCTGTAGCTCCCTGGTTTGAAAAACCGCTCGCGGCGGGCGATGCCCGGCGAACTCGGCAATCATCGCCGAGAAAATGGTTAACGATGTGTGATCTAGCTCACATTCCGCGAGGATCTTTATTCCTATTTTTCTCGGTCCCGGTCTTCGGTCCGCCACCACTTAATTCGTCAGCCGCAAAAAGACGGCGGTCTAAGGCAAGTGATTGAAATTATTAGATTCCCCGTTCGCGGGAGTGACGGAACAGTGGTCGGCGAGCAAGGGTTCGCAATTTCTCGACGCGCGGCTGCGCGAAACCCCGCGGTGCTTTGGCTTGTTCGCAGCCTTTTCCGTTCAAGCAAAAGAAATCGGCGCAAGTCCAGCAAACAAAAGGCTCAGGCGTGCAGCCGCCTGAGCCTTTTGCGAGAACACCGCGGTTATTCGGCGGCGGCGCGGGCCGGCTCGATAAAGCGGGAGATCCACTTGTTGCGGCGGCGCAGGCCTTCGCGGTACATCGCCTCGAATTCCGCTTCCGGGAAGGAGTGGGTCGATGGCCGCCGCATCAGCGCCTCGCCCCAGGCTTTCAGCCGCGGATAATTCTCGATGTGGCCGAGCTTTTTGACCCGGTCGAGGAAGAAATAGCGCTGCAGAAACGGGGCATAGGCGGCGTCGACGAGGGAATATTTTTCGCCGTTGAAGAACGGACCCTTGCCCTGCTTTTCGAGCGCTTTTTCGAGCCGCTCGAACGGCACCGGGATGCCGTCGGCCGCCTTGTTGTAATCGGCTTCGGTGTCGGCATAGGCGGTGGCGGTCACGGTGCTGGCAAAGGTCGGCACATAATCTGTCCAGGCGCGGTTGATCGCGCGTTCGACCGGGTCGGCGGGATGCAGCCGCGGTTCGATCGTCTCGTCGAGATATTCGTTGATCGCGTTCGACTCGAACAATGACACTTTGTCGTCGATGCTCAGCGCCGGCACTTTCTTGTGCGGCGAGATCGCGAGGAACCAGTCGGGGCGATTGTC
>DASXMC010000521.1:0-3122 GCA_036495885.1 Allostellaceae bacterium
GGAACCGCGCCGAGTTGCGGTCGGTAAATTCGTGCGGCGATACGCCCGCCGCCGCCGCCGACTGCGCTACCTTTTGGCCGTGCTCGTCGGTGCCAGTCAAGAATTTGACCCGCCGCCCATCCAGCCGCATGAACCGCGCCAGTGCGTCGCAGGCCACCGTTGTGTAGGCGTGGCCCAAATGCGGCTGGTCGTTGACGTAATAGATCGGGGTGGTGATAAAAAACGGCCGGGCAGCGTCCATCGCTCTCTCCAAAACCCAGATATGGGCCGTGACCGGCAGCCTTCCATCATGCGCCCGGCCACCATGCGCCGGGCCATCATCTGCCGAGGAGGTCGTTTCTAGCGCGCCGCCGCTTCGATCGCAAAGAACGCGCCGAGCAAAGTCTGTTTCTTGTCGAGGTTGAGCTCGCGCGCGGCGGCGAAATTGGTTTCGATCTCTTGGCCCAATGCCGCCCAGCGCGCCGGATCGGCGCCGTGGCTGAGGCGGGAGATGGCTGCAGCCTCGCCCGGCACGACTTCCTCGGCGCTGAGACGCGCTCGCGCCGCGTCGCCGGCGAGCCGCGCCAGAAATCGGCTCAGTAGCTCCTCGCACGCACGATAGGCATCTTCGGCATCGGCGCGGGCAAGCCGATCGGCCAGCGCGTGCAGCCGGCCGACGTCCATAGCCGGCACCGATGCCAGCAATTCCATCAGCGAGCGGTAGAGTTCAAGGCCGCCGGCATCGGCGAGCTCGAGCGCGCGCCCGATGCTGCCGCCGCTTAATGCGCAGAACGCATTTGCCTCTGCATTGTCGAGCGGCGTCCGGTAATGACGCAGCAACCGCGCTGCGACCGGCAGCGCTGGCGGGCTCAACACCAGCCGCCGGCAGCGCGAGCGGATCGTCGGCAACAGTCGCCCGGGGTTGTGGCTGACCAGGATCAGCAGTGCCCGATCGGGCGGCTCTTCGAGGATTTTTAGAAATGCGTTGGCGGCGTTGCGGTTCATCTCCTCGGCGCCGTCGACGATGACGATACGCCACCCCTCCTCCGCCGCGCTCAGGCGGAAGAACGCCGCGATCTCGCGCGCGTCCTCGACCACGATCTCGCTGCGCAGCCGCCCGCGCCGGGGATCCCAGGCGCGCTCGATGGTCAACAGATCGGCGTGGCCTCCGCTTGCGACGCGACGGAATACGCCGCTGCCGGGATCGATAGCTAGGCCGGTTTCGTCACTGGTCGCTGGCTCGACAGACGTCCCCTGCCCGCCCCGCCGGCCCTGCGAGAGCAGGAATCGCGCCAGACGGAAGGCAAGCGTAGCTTTGCCGATACCGCGCGGCCCGGCAATGAGGATCGCATGCGGCAGCCGCCCAGTGCGGAAGAGCCGCAACAGTTGGTGCTCGGCCGCCTCATGGCCGACGAGATCAGGGTTCGACCGCGGCGGCAGCGCCGCGGTTTCGTCGCCGTTTTTCGCGCCCCGCATTTTGCGGCCGACGACTCAAATCCGCGGATGGGTATCGAGCCATTCTCGAAGAGCGGCATCAAGGCGCGCCTCCCAGTCGTCGCCCGCGGCCCGAAAGCGCTCGATCACGTCGCGCGACAGCCGAAGGGAGATCCGAACCCGTGTTGGCCTCGCGTCTGGATCTCTGCTTTGTATTCCGAGTTTCCCGGCAAGCGATTCGGGGAGAACTTCCACAGCTGGACGAAAACTGGCGAAATCGGCTGCGCGCAGTTCGCGGACTTCGCCCTCGTCATCGGTCAGAGGTTTGCGAACTCTCAAGTCGTCTAACTTCTCTTGCATTTGCCCTCCGGAAACTAATCACACTTATTCCCGATTGCGTCTCCGTAAAACATAGAACATGTAATCTCTCATCCGGGTACCCCACCGCGACGTACCGCGTCTCGCCATAGTCGCGTCGTGAATCTATCTGGACGATTGCAGTCTCAAAGTCGAAATCAACGGCACGCTCGAATGACAACTTCCGCTTGCGAATGTTGCGCAAATTCTTGGCCAAGTCAAAGCTGACTTCCACGGATACCGCGTTAACGGGTCAGAGAGTCGAGCCCGTTGACGCGCTATTGCTCGATCTGCCCAAGCTTGACCCCGAGCCGCTGCGCTACCGCGGCCAATATCGCGCGGTGGACCGCGGGCGGATCGGCGGTGGCGTCGATCAGCACGCAACGGGCAGGTTCGGCGGCGGCGATCTGGCGAAATCCGCGACGAACCCGCTCGTGAAAGGCAGGGTCGAGGCCCTCAAAGCGATCGGCGGCAGCGCGGGCGGCCGCGCGCGCCAACCCGATTTCGACCGGCAGATCGAGGATCACGGTCAGGTCAGGAGCAAAACTGCCGAGTGCCAATCGGTGCAACATGGCGATCTCGGCCGCCGGCAGGCCGCGGCCCCACCCCTGGTAGGCGAGCGTCGAATCGGAAAAGCGATCGCACACCACCCATTGCCCGCGCGCCAAAGCCGGCTCGATCAATCTTGCGACGTGGTCGCGCCGCGCCGCCGTCAACAGCAGCGCCTCGCCCGCCGCGTCCCAGCGCTCGCCGGCGCCTTCGAGCAATAATCGCCGGATCGCATCCGCCCCTGGCGATCCGCCCGGTTCGCGAGTGGCAAGCGCTGCGATGCCGGCGGCCTCGAGTGCCGCGAGCAGGAGCGGCACCTGGGTCGATTTGCCCGCCCCCTCCCCGCCTTCGATCGTGATCAGGCGGCCGCGCGTCATCGCCTCGCCGCGCGTCATCGCCTCAGTGCCGGTTGCGCCAAATCAGGTAGCCGGCAAGCGTCGCGATGCGACCCATCGCGTCCATGCGCCCGACATCGGCTCCGGCGACGAGCGGCACCTGCTGCTGCGGCGTATCGGGAGCAGTGACGAGGATTTCGCCGACGGCCTCACCCTTTTTTACCGGCGCCGGAATCGGACTGTCATATTGCTCGGCCACCTGCATATTTTTGCGGGCTGAGCGCGACAATGTAATCACTAAATCCTTCTCTACGGTCAGCGGCACGTGGGCAACAGTGCCCAGCCAGACCTCGGCGTCGTCGACCTTGTCGCCGGCGGCAAAGAGGCGATAATCGTCGAATTCACGAAAAGCCCAGTCAGCCAGCCTTTCGCTTTCTTCGGCGCGCGCCTTCATCGTCGGCAACCCAC
>DASXMC010000522.1:0-1558 GCA_036495885.1 Allostellaceae bacterium
TTCAAATTCCCTGTTCGCTCGAGTAGGGAATTTGCTTTGCGTATCATTGATTTTACTTCCTTTTTCGAGCAGACTTTGGCTCCTCGGAGGCTCCATTGCGCGATATTCCCTGTATTTTCCCAGCTAACAGGGTATTTGGCCCATGAGAGACGGGTTCGCTCCAGACTGGCCGCTCCAGCGAGCAGGTGATCTAGCCGCCTTGGAGTTCGGCGGCGAGGGTGGCGATTTCGGCGTCCGCTGACCTCGTCGGTCATGTCCTCGGCCAAGAGCCGTGGGAGGTTGTGTCCTTTCCGGCGATCGCCGAAGCCGACGCGGTGATGAAATCGGGACGATCTGGGGGCGGCGATGCTTCACCCGCCATCAGGGTGAGACGTTGCATCCCGCACGCGAGCCGCTGCCCACCCTCGACCATATCCGCCGCACTATCGGCGAATACAATTTCGCGGGCCAGCATCAGCAATCCCCGGCACTGCTCGGCGGCGGCCTGGTCAAGGCTGACTGGTTCAAACGCTACGGCGCAAAGGATCGGCCGGAACGCTTCGAGCGCATCGTGCAGAGCTGGGACACGGCCAACAAGGCGACCGAGCTCAGCGATTACAGCGTCTGCACCACCTGGGCTCCCGGGATCGAAGGGCCGTGTTTGGAGCAACCCCGCTTGCGGATGAATGCTGCCATGCATCGCTACGGCGACTACTGCATGTGCCGGGGACATCTGATTGCCGTTACCATCGAAAAGATGCTTCCGGCGACTAAGGGAAGCAGCCTGTAAGGTGGGCAGGCACGGTTCGTCCGTCGGCTTGCGCCGGGCGGAGTTGCCAGAGAGCCTCATTGAACAGCTGCGGATCGATTATCGGAGTGTGCTCACCAGCACAGGAACGTCGACAAGGAGGAGTTTGCGGTCCCGGGCCAGCGCCCTATTTGTGAATCGCGAAAACGAAAGCTCAACCCGAAAACGGGGTCGCCATTGACCGAACATGCCCCGGGCGCCCCCGGAATTCCGCCGACTTGGACAAGCAGCGCCAAGGATATGGTCGGCTGCGCGCTGGGCACATCGCGGCTGTGGTTCACGCTCGGCTTTGGCATCGTCAACGAGGTCTATTATCCGCGGGTCGACATCCCGCAGATCCGCGACCTCGGCTTCATCGTCGCCGACGGCGACGGTTTCTGGGCCGAGGTCAAGCGCATCGACAATTATCAGATGCGTCTGCTGGCGCCGGGCGTGCCGGCGGTCGAGATCATCCATCGTCACGAGCGCTATTCGCTGCTGCTGCGCGTCTCGCCGGGATCGCGGCGCGACATCCTGGTAATCGAGTGCCGGCTCGAGGGCGACGACAAGCTCAAGGTCTACGCGCTGCTGGCGCCTCATCTTGGCGCCACCGGCTACGCCAATACGGCGACCGTCGTGTCACATCACGGCCGGGTAACCTTGTGCGCCGAGCAAGGGCCATTTGGCGCCGCGATCGCCGCGGTCGACGCACACCAGCGCGATGCTATCGGACGGGCAAACGCCGGCTATGTCGGAACCAGCGACGGCTGGCAGGATTTCGCCCGCAACGGC
>DASXMC010000523.1:0-1773 GCA_036495885.1 Allostellaceae bacterium
GCGTCGCGCAGCCGCACATTGGTCGCGGCGACGACGCGGACATCGACCTTGATCGGCTGCCGCCCGCCGACCCGCAGCACCTCGCCCTCCTGCAGGAAACGCAACAGCAAGCCTTGCAGATCGATCGGCATATCGCCGATCTCGTCGAGGAACAGCGTTCCGCCATTCGCGTGCTCGATATGGCCGTGCTTGCGCGCAATTGCCCCGGTGAACGAGCCTTTTTCGTATCCGAACAGCTCGGAGGCGATCAGCGTCGCCGGAACCGCGGCGCAGTTCAGTGCGACATAGGGCCCGGCGGCGCGACGCGAGCGTTCATGGATGGCACGCGCTACCAGTTCCTTGCCGGTGCCGCTCTCGCCGGTGATCAGAACCGGCACGTCGCATGTAGCAAAGCGGCGCACCTGCTCGAACAGTTCAAGCATGACCGGGCTGTTTCCGACCATGAATACGGTAGCCGAATCCGCCCGCGCGTCACTTGCCGGCTGCACCGCGCTCGACGGCGCGTCGTCAGGGGATTGCAACCACCGAGGCGAACCCCCACGCAACTGCATGACTGTCTTTCGACTGCTCATGAATGCCCCTGAGACCGACCAATTTTGGCGGGCGCCCAAGAGGACGCGCCGATTTGCCCGAAGGTGCGCTGGCGCCCAAGGCAAGGTGCTGGTTCGTAGACGGGGTGCTCTACCTCCGGGGGGTGTTGTTGGACCCGCGCTCGGCGAGCCGGGTGAGTTCCACGGGAATGGGGACCTATTGAACCCGCTTGCAGGGTACGGTAAGAAATGAGCAATCTTTGAGCCAACCGTAATTGGACTAGTGAGATCAACTGGTTACAGCATATATCCGAGCGTCAGTAGCAAAGAAGTGTCAATTCGACCGACGGACGACAGGCAATAAATGACTACCTTCGCGCTGATAAACGTAGTTAAAATGCCGACTCATGATCGCTAGCCCCTCGAAACTTCAATAACTTGCCGCTTTACTGTTAAAAGCTGAGGGCATTTCTTGTAAAAATATCCGGCGGTTCGGCAACAAGCCGACCGTAAAAAATTCCGACAGCCTGCTCGGAGAAAGCGCGCCAGTCGGGCGATCCCGGCTGGGCGCGCCGCGATCAGAGTAGGGCCGCGCCGAGGACCGCCGCCACAACCGGCGCTAGGTCGAACCGGCCGCGCTTCAAATCGTGACCCGCGCCGTCGACCGCGATCAACTGTGTTGGCGCCGGGATCAGCGCCAGCGCCGGGCTCAGTTCCGCTGGCCCGCCGAACGGGTCAGCGCTCCCCTGCACAAACACCGCGGGCACCTCGAGGCGCGGGAAATGCTCGGTGCGCAGCCGGTCAGGTTTGCCGGGCGGGTGCAGCGGATACGAAAACAGAAGCAACCCCGCCGACACATCGGGCTCGTCGGCGGCGAGCATCGTCGCCTGCCGCCCGCCATAAGACTGGCCGCCGAGCAACATCGACCCCGACACGAGCTCGTGCAATGCGGCGATGGCACTCTTCAACCCCGCCCGGTCGGCCGCTGCGGTTGACGGCGAGGGCGGCCCGGTCGGCCGCCGCTGGCGAAACGGCAGATCGCAGCGCAGCACCACGAACCCTGCTGCGGCAAACGCGGTCGCCGCCGCGACCAGCAATGGTGCGGTGCAGTTGCCGCCGGCGCCATGCGTCAGCACCAGCCCGCGCCCGTCAGCCTGTTGCGGCCGGTGCAAAAACCCGCGCACCCCTGGCCGGTCAAAGGCGGCGACATCAACCATGCCGACAGCATAGCCGGTTGCGTCGT
>DASXMC010000524.1:0-7180 GCA_036495885.1 Allostellaceae bacterium
TCTGTTGCTGAAGATGATGATGGATGCCGGTTTGCCTGAAAATGTCGCGGCTGCCCGTTTTTACATGATCGATCGCGACGGGCTCCTGGATGATGGCATGAATGCGATCGAACTATTTCAGCAGCCGTTTTTGCAGCCTCGCGCGGCGGTAGCAGGCTGGGCGCTCGATCATCCCGACAAGATCTCGCTCGACGATGTCGTCGCGAATGCCAAGCCGACCGTGCTGATCGGAGTCTCGGGTCAGCCGGGCGCCTTTTCCGAGGCGGCGGTGCGGGGGATGGCGCTCCACAACCGCCGTCCGGTGATCTTTCCGTTGTCTAACCCGACCTCGCGCGCCGAGGCGACACCCGAGGATATCGAGAGGTGGACCGAAGGGCGCGCGGTGATCGGCGCCGGCAGCCCGTTCCCACCGCTCATTCGCAATGGCGCGCGGTTTACGGTCGACCAGACCAACAATTCCTACATCTTTCCCGGCGTCGGGCTTGGGGCGGTCGCAGTCAAGGCGCGGCGCGTCAGCGATGCGATGCTGATGGCGGCGGCAAAGGCTTTGGCGGCCGCCTCCCCGGCCGCCTCGGACCCGGCCGACACATTGCTGCCGCCGGTAACGGCATTGCGCGAGGTGGCGTTTGCGGTCGCACTCGCGACCGCTATCCAAGCGCACCGGGAAGGCTTGGCCCCAGAGTTCGCAACCGACGAGATCGAGCCCGCGATCCGCGCCAAGATGTGGCAGCCGCGCTACTGCCATTACGAACCTGCCGCCTCGCCCTCTTCTTGACCGCCAACAGATTGCCCCCCATCCGTTTCCGCGGAGCAAATCACCCGGGAATTCACCCCAAGATGTTCAGCGCCAGTCCGTGCGAAGCCTGCGCTAGCCGATTATCGTTGGTCCACAGCGCGGCACAGCGATAATATTGGGCACAAGCAAGGTGTAGTGCGTCTGGCGTTCTGATCGCGAAGCGCGCACGCAGTTGGGCGGCTCGCAAGTACACCGGCTCAAGCATTGGTAAGGTTTCGAAACGGTCGAACAGGGCCATGTAGGCCTGCTCAAGCACGGGGTCCCCGCGCTTGATTGGCCCGACCAGACATTCGCATTTGACCAGCGGCGATATAGCAAATCGCACGTCGGAGATCGCGGCCATTGCTCCGGCAAGCGGCGCGCGCCAGCGTTCGTGGCCCTCGGCCAAGTAGATCATTAGGCAAGCATCGAAGTAGATCAGTCCCACGAACGCCGCTCATCCTCGATTGCGGCATCGATTTCTTGCGCCGAGCGGCGAGCATAGGCCGGGAGTGGATGAGCTTTCAGCCACTCGAGAATGGCTTGGCCGTTTCCGATTTCCGCTCTCGGGGTCCTCGAGGCGTCTGCCGGCACGAGCCGAACGACCGGCTCGCCGCGATTGGCGATGATCACCTCCTCTCCTGCCTGAGCGGCCTTGATCAGTTGGGATAGCCTATTCTTGGCCTCCAAGACATTGACTTGCATAGCTCCGTCCTCGATGCTCCTAGCTACACATGGCTATATTAGCCAGATTTGCCGGCTGAATCCGAATCGATTCGAAAAAGACCGATGGCGACGAGGTGTGCAGCGCAGGCCATAGAGAGGCGAAGCACCGGAAAATGACGGCGGGCGGCGCGCTTCGCACCACCCTTACCGGTTTGGATGAAATCCGCAGCGCGGCGTGCGATATCGGCGGTATGGCGCTGGCTGATTTTATTCATCTGCGGGTCCACTCCGCCTATTCGCTGTCGGCGGGCGCGATCACGGTCAAGGAGCTGGTCGCGCGCTGCCGGGCCGAGCGTATGCCGGCAGTGGCGATCACCGACACTGGGAATCTCTTCGGCGCGCTTGAATTCGCGACGCTTTGCGCCGCCGCGGGGGTGCAGCCGATCATCGGCTGCGAGTTGGCGCTGCGGGCGCGGGACCACGACTGCCGGAGCGGCGGCAGCGTGCTCGCTCGCCCGCTGGCCGAACCCGAGCGCCTGGTGCTCTTGGTGCAGAGCGAGACCGGTTATCGCAATCTGTTGTCTCTGGTCAGCAATTCCTTTCTCGGCGACGACAACACCTTGGATCCGGCGGTCTCCTTGGACGCACTCGCCGTGGCGGGCGACGGGCTGATTTGCCTCGCCGGCGGGGCCAAGGGCCCGCTCGGTTGGCGTCTCGCCGAGGGACAGACCGAGGCCGCCGAGGCATTGCTCGGCGAACTGAAGCGGGCGTTTCCCGGCCGCCTCTACATCGAGCTGACGCGCCACGGCGAAAACGCGGAAGAGCTGAGCGAGCCCGGGCTCATCGACCTCGCTTACCGCCACGATCTGCCGCTGGTCGCGACCAACGAAGCGTATTTTCCGGACCCCGATTTCTATGACGCTCACGATGCTCTGCTGTGTATCGCGCAAGGCAAAGCGGTAGCCGACAATGACCGCAAGCGGCTGACCGCCTTCCATTATTTCCGGCCGGCGGCGGAAATGCGGGCGGTCTTCGCCGATCTTCCCGAGGCTTGCGACAACACTCTCGTCATCGCCCGGCGCTGCGCCTACATCCCGCAGCCGCGTCAGCCGATCCTGCCGGCCTTTCCGACTGTTGCCGGCGAGGGCGAAGATGCCGCGTTGCGCCGCGCCGCGGCCGGCGGCCTCGAGACCCACCTCGCCCGACTCGGGATCGCAGAAAACGATGCCATAGCTTATCGCGAGCGGCTCGAATTCGAGCTCGGCACGATTATCGAGATGGGGTTTGCCGGCTATTTCCTGATCGTCGCCGACTTTATCCAATGGGCCAAGCGCCAGGGCATACCGGTCGGTCCGGGCCGCGGCTCGGGCGCCGGGTCGGTCGTCGCCTGGGCATTGACCATCACCGATCTCGACCCGTTACGCTTTGGGCTGTTGTTCGAACGGTTTTTGAACCCCGAGCGCATCTCGATGCCGGATTTCGACATCGATTTCTGCCAGGACCGGCGCGACGAGGTGATCCGCTACGTCCAGCAGAAATACGGCCGCGATCGGGTGGCGCAGATCATCACCTTTGGCAAATTGCAGGCGCGCGCGGTGTTGCGCGATGTCGGCCGCGTCTTGGCCATGCCCTATGGCCAGATCGATCGGTTGTGCAAATTGGTACCCAACAACCCGGCGCACCCGGTCAGCCTGGAACAGGCGATCGTCGGCGAACCCCTGTTGCAGCAGGCGCGTGACAGCGACGAGGCGGTGGCGCGCCTGATTGAAATTTCGCTGAAGCTCGAAGGGCTCTACCGCCACGCTTCGACCCATGCCGCCGGGGTCGTGATCGGCGATCGACCGTTGGCCGAACTCGTGCCCCTCTATCGCGACCCGCGCTCGGACATGCCGGCGACTCAGTTCAATATGAAGTGGGTTGAGCTCGCCGGCCTTGTCAAATTCGATTTCCTCGGGCTCAAGACCCTGACCGTGCTAGCGCGCTGCCTCGAATTACTGGAAGCGCGCGGGATCACGCTCGATCTCGCCGATTTGCCGCTCGATGATCGCCCGACTTTCGAGCTCCTGAGCCGCGGCGACACGACGGGTGTGTTCCAGGTCGAAGGTGCGGGCGTGCGCGACATGCTCAGACGGCTGCGCCCGGACCGGTTCGAGGACATCATCGCTGCCAATGCGCTGTACCGGCCGGGCCCGATGGAGAATATCCCGCGCTACATCGCGGTGAAGCACGGCGAAGAGCCGCCCGATTACCTGCACCCGGCGCTCGAATCGATCCTGACTGCAACCTACGGCGTCATGACCTACCAGGAGCAGGTCATGCAGATCGCCCAGGTTTTGGCGGGCTATACGCTTGGCAGCGCCGATTTGTTGCGCCGCGCGATGGGGAAAAAGATCCAGTCGGAAATGGACGCGCAACGCCAGCAGTTTGTCGACGGAGCTGTTTCGCGCGGTGTCGAGCCGGGGCGGGCCGAGCTGATTTTTGATCAGATGGCCAAATTTGCCGGTTACGGCTTCAACAAACCGCATGCCGCCGCCTATGCGCTGATTACGTACCAAACCGCTTATCTGAAGGCGAACTACCCGGTCGAGTTTCTCGCGGCGTCGATGACGCTCGATCTCGGCAACACCGACAAGCTGAACCATTTTCGCCAGGAACTGGACCGGCTCGGCATCCGGCTGCTGCCGCCCGACATCAATCGCTCGCAGCCGACCTTTTCGGTCGAGATCGATCCGAAAAGCGGCAAACCCGCGATCCGCTATGCGCTCGCCGCGGTCAAAGGTGTCGGCCGGCAGGCGATGGAGGTGCTGGTCGCCGAGCGCGAGACTAACGGCCGGTTCAAGGATCTGGCCGATTTCGCCCGGCGGCTCGATGCCAAAAGCTTCAACCGGCGGCAGTTCGAGAGCCTGGGGCGCGCCGGCGCGTTCGACGCGATCAATCCCAACCGGGCACAAACCGCAGCCGCAGCGGACGTGCTGCTGCGTCACGCGAGCCGCGCCGCCGAGGATCGCGAAACCCGGCAGGAGAGTCTGTTTGGCGCGATCGATCCAGCTTTTGCGCCGCGCCCATCCTTGCCGTTGGTCGATGACTGGCCTGCGGTCGAAAAGCTGCAGCAGGAATTTGCCGCCATCGGATTCTATCTGTCGAGCCACCCGCTCGACGCTTATGGCCGCAGCCTCGAACGCGCCGGCATCCTGCGCTGGGCTGAGCTGCCGTCGGCCTTGGCGGCCAACGGAACCACCCGCTTCCGCCTCGCCGGCATTGTCGTCGGCCGCAAGGAGCGCACCTCGGCGCGCGGCAATCGTTTTGCCTTTGTCCAGATGTCGGATCCGAGCGGTGTCTACGAGATCACGATTTTTGCCGAAATGCTGCGCGAGGCGCGGGCATTGTTCGAAGGGGGCGCGCCACTGGTTGTGACCGTCGATGTCCGCAGCGAGGAGGACAGCATGCGGCTGACCGCCCAGAAAATCGAGCCGCTCGACGACGTCGTGGCCCACGCCGCCGCCGGATTGCGGGTGTTCCTCGGCGAAGAACGCGCGCTCGAACACCTGAAAAATTTGTTCGGCCGCGACGGGCGCGGACGCGGGCGGGTCTCGGTCGTGCTCGACCTCGACGCCAGCGAGGTCGAGATCGCGATCCCCGGCGGGTTTCGGGTCGATCCGAAGATGCGCGCCGCGGTCAAATCGCTCCCCGGCATCATCGACGTCCACGATATTTAGCCCCGGTTGAAGGGGCCGAGATCAGGGCGGTGTCGCAGCCTTGGCGGCCACCGCAGCGAGCATAGCGGCCAATGCGGCGACCGGTTGCGCAACCTCGGCACCGAGCCCATGCCGCTGCGCCAGCCAGCCCGGATCATTGTAGGATAGCCATACCTTGCCGGCCGCATCTTCCCAAACTAATGCCTTGAGCGGCAGGTCGATGCCGATCGTCTGCGCGGCCTGCATCAGCGGCGTTCCGCCGCGGGCGTTGCCAAAGATAATGACTTCGGTCGGTCGTAGATCGAGCCCGACCTGGGCAGCACCACCGGCATGATCGATGCGCGCGAACACGGTCATGCCTCGGGCCCGGATCCCGGCTTCGAGTCGGTTCATCGTCTCCTTTGCCGGAAAATTGCTTGCAGCGGTAATCAACCCGTTTGGCGCCATCAGTCATCCCTTGCCTCGGACTAATAGAGGGCACGACTTTGCCCGGTCTTGCGCTAGTAGGAGCCGCTTATCGATCTCGACAAAGAGGCTGTCGAGCGCGGTGTTGTGCTCGAGCTACTGATCGAAGCCAGCCGCAGCGAGCGCCTGACCTATGCTGCGCCGGGGATTGTCGAATCGTCAGAAAATTCGGATGCTGTAGCCGATAGCCTCCGGAGAGATCGACCCTCATGAACATCGACAAAGCCGTCAACATCGAAGATTTGCACCGCATGGCAAAACGGCGGCTGCCAAAAATCGCTTTCGATTTCATCGAGGGCGGGCTCGAGGACGAGCGCGGGCTCGAAACCAACACTTCGGCCTTTCACAAGCACCAGTTGCTGCCGCGCTATCTCGTCGACGTGTCAAAGCGGGATCAGACAAAGACGATCTTTGGCCAGACCTTTTCGAGCCCGTTCGGGATCTCGCCGACGGGTGGTGCCGGGCTCTTCCGCTATCATGCCGATCTGATGCTGGCCGAGGCGGCGCACAACGCGAACATCCCCTACATCATGTCGGGCGCCAGCAACGACACGATCGAGGCGGCGGCTAAGATCGCGCCAAAAAACCACTGGTATCAGCTCTATGCCGCGCGCGATCCGCAAATCAACGCCGATTTGATCCGGCGCACCGCCGATGCCGGGCTCGGCGCGTTGGTGCTGACCGTCGATACGCCGGTCGGGTCAAAGCGCGAGCGCAACATCAGAAACGGGTTCGCCAATATCCGCGGCGGCCTGTTTCAGGCATTGAGCCTCAAGCCCTCGATCCTCGCCGAAGCGCTGACCCATCCCGGCTGGGTCGTCGAGTATTTCAGACGCGGCGGCGGCACACCGATGCTCGGCAATTGGCAGCCTTACGCACCGCCGGGCTCGAACGCCGAACAGGTCTACAAATCCGCCTCGTCGGTGCGCCCGTTCAACGCGCAGACCTGGCGCGATCTCGAGACCTACCGCAAGCTGTTCCCGCGCGCGCTTGTCGTCAAAGGCATCATGAGCCCCGCCGACGCATTGCGCTGCGTCGAGGTCGGCTGTGACGGCATCCTCGTGTCGAACCACGGCGGACGCCAGCTCGACCAGGCGCCGGGCTCGCTCGACGTATTGCCGGCGATCCGGGCCGCGGTCGGCGACAGGCTGACCCTGTTGCTCGACAGCGGCGTGCGCCGCGGCGCCGACATTCTGATCGCGTTGTGCCTCGGCGCCGATTTTTGCTTTATGGGACGCCCGACTCTATACGGCGCCGCGGCCGGCGGGTTGCCCGGGGTCAAACGGGCGATCGACATCTTTGTCGAGGAAATCGACCTCGTCATGGGCCAGATCGGCTGCCCGAGCCTCGACCAACTCGGTCCCGATTTTTTGTGGACCGAGGATTGGCCGCGCAATCGCTGACCCGTCGAGGTGTCGAGACCCGTGCCCAAAACCCAAGCGTGTCTCGCGGCGAAAACGGGATCCAACTCACTCGACTGATCGCCATCAGATGGCTATCTCAAGAAGATGAGCACCTACAGCGTCTCCGAAGCCAAGAACCAGTTACCAAAGCTGATCGATCGCGCTCTCAATGGCGA
>DASXMC010000525.1:0-4406 GCA_036495885.1 Allostellaceae bacterium
CGGATTGTAGAGCTGACCCTCGATCCAGCCGCGGACGTCGCGCGGGCGCGCGACCTGGGCCAAATCCTGATCGAACATGAATTCGGCGACGCGCGTCGCAGTCGTGACCTCAGTTTCGAGAATGTTCGCCTGACTGGGATACAGCATGCCTTTCGCACGCAGACTCGCATCCACCTGATCGGCAGTCGTCTGCGCCGCGGCGATGAAGCAGGCGTCGGTCAGCCGCTTGGGCCGTGCCACCCAGGTCGCGAGGCCAATCGCGGGGAAGATGTAGAAGTTGTTGGCCTGACCGGGATGAAATGTCTGCCCGTTTAAAGTCACGTCCGGGAATTGTACGCCCGCCGCGTAGTGCGCCTTGCCGTTCGACCAGGCATAGGCCTGCTCGGCCGAGCAGTCGGCCTTGTCGGTCGGGTTCGACAATGCGAAGATGATGGGCCGATCATTGAGCCGGCTCATCGCCTCGACGACGCGTTGGTTGAAAGCGCCGCCCTTGGTGCTGACGCCTACGAGGATCGTCGGTTTCACTGTCTCGATGGTCTGGACCAGATCTCGCGACGGCACCGCCGCGCGGGCGTAGACCTTCTGCGCTTCTGACAGATCGGCGCGGGCCGGCTCCAAGAGGCCGTTGATGTCGAACATCGACATCCGGCTGCGCGCGGCCGCCTCTGACAGCCCCTGCATCTGCAGCGCCGACGCGATCAAATTGGCGATGCCGATCCCGGCCGAGCCGGTCCCGAGGAACAGGATGCGCTGCTCGGTCAAGGGCGCATCGGTAATCTGCAGCGCCGTGGTCAATCCGGCGAGAGGCACGCTGGCGGTACCCTGGATGTCGTCGTTGTAGCACAGCACCTTGTCGCGATAGCGGGCGAGCATGCGGATCGCGTCGGTGCCCTTCCAATCCTCAAAAGTGGATGCAGCAGCCTGGGAAGACCTGCTGCACCGCTTGAACGAATTCCTCTGTCAGCTCGTCCAATTCGGCATCGGAAGGCGGCTTCTCACGCATGCCGAGATAGAGCGGATCCGCGCGCAACGCGTCGTTGGTCGTGCCAATGTCGAGCAGCACCGGCAGCAGACCGGAGGGCGGCACTGCGGCGCAGGCCGTATAGAGCTGCAATTTCCCGATCGGGATGCCCATGCCATTGGCGCCGATGTCGCCGAGGCCGAGGATGCGGCCGCCGGTCGAGATGCAGATAAAGCGCACATCGCGCTGCGGCCAGTTGCGCAATATTTCGGCGATCCGGCCCTTCATGTCGCGGCTGATATACATGCCGCGGGAGCGCCGGTAGATGTGGCCGAAGGCGAGGCAGGCGTCCGCCACCGTCGGATCGTAGAGGATCGGGATGAAGCGCGCCGGGTCGGACATGACCGTGCGGTAGAACAGGGTCTCGTTTCGATCCGAGAGACCGATCAGATAAATGTAGCGTTCGAGGTCGGTCGGCTTCGCGTCGAGATGGCCCATGACCCGCTCGACCTGGCGGTCGAGGGTGTCGACCGAATAGGGCAGTAGCCCTTCCAGCCCGTATTTGCGGCGCTCGTCGTAGGTGAAGGCGGTGCCCTTGTTGCGGGCCGGGTCGTCCAGCAAGGCCCGGCCTTGCATATTTGGCAGATTGTCGAGCATGTCGGGTTCCCTTCAATGGATGGGGTGGTCGCGGGGTGGTCGCGGCAATGGCAGCACGGATAATGAGCGGACACCCTGGGCGCCGTGGATCAGCACGCCTTCGATGTCGGCGGTCGCCGATGGCCCGGTGTGGAACGAGGCATAGTGCCGCTGGCGGAATTCCGGCCGGCGGTAGGCGAGGTGCAGATTGACGACGATGTAGGCGGGATCAAGCAAGACGATCAGGTGCTGCGCCAGATAAGCAAGCGCATTGATGTGCAGATCCGCATCTGCCAGCAGCACCGAACCGGTCTCGGCGACGCCGAAGGAGGCGCGGACGATCGCGAAATCGACATCCGCCAGATCCTGCGGTCGTCCTACACTTGCGATATCCCGGTTGCCCTCGATCTCCGGCACGGTAGAGCACACGATCTTGGCGTCGGCGATCTTCGCCTGGACCGGCGCCAAGGGATCGCCGGCAGCGGGCGGGTCGAGAAACACCCCGCCCATCTGGTGCAGGCTGTCCTTGAACATTGACAGCAATAACGGCCGCGGGTTGTCATCAAACAGCGGAACAACGGGAAGCGGCCGGTCCACTCGCGGCAGGTTTGCCCGAACCGAGGCCAGGATGTCGTCGCGGCTGCTCATCGTTTTTCTCCTCGGTTCGCGTGATACCAGCTGTGGAAGGTCTGCTTGGGCGCATGCGGCACCTCGCGGTGCCGGCCCCAGGCGTTGAGGCCGTTGTAGATGACGAAGCGGGGCAGATGGGCCAGCGCCACATCGGCAGCGGCGATCGCGGCGCGGTAGGCGGCAGGCCGCGACAGCAATTCGCCGGCCGCCTTCATCGCAGCGCGCTTGGCGAGTGGCGTCTCGTGCCGATCGACCAGCACCCGCCGCCACGCATAGATCTGCTCGTGGATATTGATCTTCACCGGACAGACATTGCTGCAGCTGCCGTTCAGTGTCGAAGCGAACGGCAAATTGCTGTATTTGCGCTGGTTGAAGGTCGGGTCGATGATCAACCCGATCGGACCGGAATAAGTAGCGCCATAGCTGAGGCCACCGCTGCGCCGATAGACCGGGCAGGTGTTCATGCAGGCGCCGCAGCGGATGCATTTGAGCGAGGTCCAGAACTCTGCGAGGCCGAGGCGCTCGGAGCGGCCGTTGTCGACCAATACGACGTGCATCTCACCGCCCTCGCGCGGTCCGCGGAAATGCGAGGTGTACTGGGTGACTGGCGAGCCCAGCGCACTGCGCGACAACAGCCGGACGAACACCGCCAGGTGGTCCAGCCGCGGAATGATCTTTTCGATACCGATCGACGCGATATGCAATTTCGGCACATTGGCCGACAAATCGGCATTGCCCTCGTTGGTGCAGACGACAAAAGTCCCGGTATCGGCGACTGCGAAATTGCAGCCGGTCATTCCGGCATCGGCCTTGAGGATCAGCGGGCGGGTCGCCTCGCGTTGTGCTTCCGCGAGATAGTGCACATCGCTATTGGCAGGGTCGGTGCCGATCGTCCGTGAGAATACCTCGGCCACATCAGTCCGCAGCTTGTGCACTGCCGGCACCACGACATGACTCGGGTCTTCATTGTCGAGCTGCTGGATGCGCTCGCCGAGATCGGTCTCGATCACTTCGATGCCGACCGAGGCCATGTAAGGGCGAAAGCCGCACTCCTCGGTCAGCATCGACTTGCTTTTGATCAGCGACTTGGCGCCGTGATCCTCGAGGATGCCATGGACAATGCGGTTGTGCTCGGCGGCGTCCTTCGCCCAATGCACATGGATGCCGTTTGATTGCGCATTCTTTTCGAACTGCTCGAGATATTGGTCGAGATGGGTAAGGGTGTGCTCCTTGATGGCCGAGGCGAGCGAGCGCAGTTCTTCCCACTCGGCGATGCCGTGCATCTCGCGGTCGCGCTTCTGCCGCAGATCCCACAGCCGCTCGTCATGCATCTTTTCGTGCTCGGGTGCCGCGATAAAGCGCGCGGCGGCTTCCGCTTGGTCGATCGGGCGATTGCCGTGGACTTTGGCACCGCGCGGCTGCGGCTCGGGCCGCGAGCGCAATGGCTTTGAGGCGGCCTCGGCGTGATCGAGGCGGTGGCCATCGCGTACGATGCCAGTGGCGTCGTCTTTGGCCAGCAGCTCGGGATGCAGCATCGCAGGAGGTGTGCTCATGCGCTGGCTCCATTCAGGATCTGGGCGATGTGGATGAACTTGATCGGCACGCCGATGCGCTCGGCGCAGCCCTGCTGGTGCATCAGGCAAGAGGTGTCGGCCGAGACGATGTACTCCGCGCCGGCGCGTGCGTGATCGCTGACCTTGTCGTAGCCCATCTTAGTCGAGACGACTTCCTCGAACACCGAGAAGGTGCCGCCAAAGCCGCAGCATTCGTCGGGTCGCGCCGGGGTGACAAATTCGATGCCCTCGACCTTCGACAACAGGTCCATCGGCTTCGAAAAGAACGGCTCGTGGAGTTCGGAAGGGGTCGCGTGTTTGAGTTGGCGCAACGTTCCGCAGCTGTTGTGCAATCCGACGCGATGCGGAAACTGGGCCCAGGGAAACGCCTCGACTTTTAAGATATCGTGCAGGAACTCGACAATTTCGTAGGTCCGGGCTCGCGCCTCCTTGACCTCGGCGGTTTGCTCGATCGCGTCGAAATTGTCGCGCACATGGTGCACACAGCTGCCGGACGGGGCGACCACGTAATCGAAGCCTGAGAAATTGCGCACGAACAAAGCCTCGGTGTCGGCGCATTCGGCGTTGAACCCGCTATTGGCCATCGGCTGCCCGCAACAGGTCTG
>DASXMC010000526.1:0-6256 GCA_036495885.1 Allostellaceae bacterium
ATGAGCGAGCCGGGTGCCGGCTCTGACGTCGTCTCGATGCGGTTGCGCGCCGACAAGAAGGGCGACCATTGGGTCATGAACGGCACCAAATTGTGGATCACCAACGGCCATTTCGCCGACACTCTCGTCGTCTACGCCAAGACCCGGCCCGAGGCCGGCGCGCGCGGCATTACCGCCTTTCTGATCGAAAAAGGCTTTCCCGGGTTTCGCCCCGCGCAAAAGCTCGACAAATTGGGGATGCGCGGCTCGCCGACCTCGGAACTGGTCTTCGAAGACTGCGAGGTGCCCGAGGAAAACCTGCTGGGCGCCGAGGGTGAGGGCGTGCGCGTGTTGATGAGCGGGCTCGATTACGAGCGCGCGGTGCTGGCGGCGGGCCCGCTAGGCATCATGCAGGCCTGTCTAGATCTCGTCGTCCCCTATATCCACGACCGCAAGCAATTCGGTCAGGCGATCGGCGAGTTCCAGCTGATCCAGGGCAAGATCGCCGATATGTACACCGGCATGAACGCGTGCAAGGCCTATGTCTACGCCGTGGCGCGGGCCTGCGACCAGGGCCGCGCGACGCGCAAAGACGCTGCCGGCGCCATCCTTTACGCCGCCGAAAAAGCAACCGCGATGGCGCTCGATGCAGTGCAGATTCTGGGCGGCAACGGCTACATCAACGACTTTCCGGCCGGGCGCTTGTTGCGCGACGCCAAGCTCTACGAGATCGGCGCCGGCACCTCCGAGATCCGCCGCATGCTGATCGGCCGCGAAATCTTTGAGGAGAGCGCGTAGGTTGACAGGCGACTCTAGAATGATCCGGCCTGCCACACATGCTTTCGCGGGCTGTGGCGATCTGCCATCACCGCCGCCAACCGCTCGCGGTCGGCGGCACTCACCTCGTGAGGTGTTCGCCGATGATCGAGTTCCTGATGGTTCCGGGCGCGCCGAAGCCGGTGGCGCCCTTTAGTCATGCCACGGCCGCTGCAGGTTGGCTGTTCGTCACCGGTCAGATGCCGACCGATCCCGATGACGATAACGCCCCATTACCAGAAGGAATCGAGGCCCAGACCCGCCGGGTTGTGGACAATTTGCAGCGGGTATTGGTGGGGGCGGGCAGCGGGCTCGATCAGGTGGTGTTTGCCCGCGTCTATCTGACCGATTTCGAGCGCGACTATGCGGCGATGAATTGCGTGTACCAATCGTATTTCGCCGCCGGTCGTCTGCCGGCGCGCACCTGCATCGGCGTCACCGGCCTCGCCCGTGGCGCGCTGATCGAGATCGACCTGCTGGCGCGAAAAGCTGACTGATCGGACCTGCAGATGAGTACGACGCGACCGGAACGAATGTGATCGGCATCGGCTTTGCTGCAACTCGCGACCTCGTCTCGTTCTTGCGCTACGAACGGGCCGACCGCGACGGGACGTGCAGCCCGATGATCCCCAAAGGGAGGTACCGGCATTACGCACGCGCTTGCCTTTGGGCGTGTCGCAAAGCGGCCGGTTTTTGTGCCACTTCCTCGAACTCGGCATCAACGACGGCGGCGGCCGGCGCGTTTTCGATGGTGTGCTTGCTCATGTTGCCGGCGCCGGCAAGGTCTCCGCAAACCACAGCTTTGCGATGACGGGCCGCACCACGACGCAGCACGAGGACCGGTCTTATCCAGAGAACACCGACCCGATGGTAAATACAAAATTCTATTTTGCCGAGTGCTTATCCTTTTCTCAAGCAAAGTGCCGCGCCAAGCCAAAAATCCATCAGCAGAATCATTGTCTATGAATGGCGGACCGAGCAGAGAAATTCCACTCAGCGCCACGCAGATGGCGAGCGCTCCGATCAATACTGTCGTCGAATCGATTGCCTTCGGACGTGATTTCTCAGCCGTTGCCGTCGGTGTTTTCGCCGGGCCTGCCGGGACCAAGCAACCCGCCCAGAAGTCCCAAGTAAACCGTTGGCCTCCTCACGTCGCCCTTCCCGATGAACCGAGGACGAGCCGATGTGATGGTGCCGATAGACGCCGCCGAACGAGCGTCAGTAAAAATGTACGAGATCGGTTACCATCAGGACCGAATTGCGATATGCGGATCGACGACGAAGCTCGGATCGCCAGCGATAGGGCCGATCGTAGCGTTGAACCGCGTTCCAGAGACAAGGACAAGCGCGCACCAATTCCCAATCAGCTGAGTTGAAGGTGACCGGGCGAGGGCACTCCTACGCATCGCGCTCGTCTTGACGCCACGCTCGTGACCGGAGCGATAAGGTGCACAACCGAAATTGTTTGGTCTAGCTGCTAATTACGCGCGGGAACCCTCGTTGAAATCGCCGATCGGCGGGTCGGCTGGCAGCGATGGTCACAGAGCTATTTCTCGGGCTGGCGTTCGTTGCCGACCGCGAGCGCTTTGGCGAGATCGAACAACCGCCGCCGGATCGACGGATCATCGATCCGGTAATAGGCGCTGACGAGGTCGATCGTCTCGCGCTTGCGCAACGGATCCGATTCAAAAGCTTCCGCGGGCGGCTCCGCAAAGCCTCCCGGAATTGCCGGCGCGCGCACCGGGTCCATATCGTCAAAAAAGAACGACACCGGAACATCGAGCACGCGGCTCAAATCGTGAAGCCGGCTGGCGCCGATGCGATTGGCGCCGCGCTCGTATTTCTGGACCTGTTGAAATGTCAGGCCGATCGCCTCGCCCAGCTTTTCCTGGCTTAGCCCCAGCATGTTGCGCCGCAACCTGACCCGCGAGCCGACATGGACGTCGATCGGGTTTGGCTTGTCGCCCTTTTGGCGGGCCGGTCGACGGGTCGGTTGCTGCATCACCATCGGGATCAACCGCTTTTCGACAACAATTCATTAGATATCTAAAAGCTTGCGCCGCGCTCGGTCAAGCCAAAGTTTCAACTTTTAATAATCCAATGCAACCGTAAGGCGGTGGCGAGGCTCATAGCCGCAGCGCCACCGGCACCGCAGCGATAACCAGCAATCCGAGAAGCATCCAGTTGCCGGCTTGCCCGTAGGGTGTCGGCGGAAGCGCCGCGGGCAACGCGCTGTCGACATAGCCAATCGCGTCAAGATGGGTGCGGGCCAAAACCCGACCCATCGGATCCACGACCGCGCTGATGCCGTTGTTGGCGACCCGGATCAGCGGCAGCCCTTCCTCGACGGCACGGGTGCGGGCGATGGCGAAATGCTGGTACGGCCCGGAGCTGCGCCCGTACCATGCGTCATTGGTCACATTCAGTATCCAGTTCGGACGATCGCTTTTGTCGATAATGGCGCCCGGGAAGATCGCCTCATAGCATACGAGCGGCGCAAACCGGGGCAGACCGGGAAGAGCGATCGTCCGCGGCCCCGGACCGGCGCTCAGGTCGGCCATGCCGGGGGTGATCTTGTCGATCGGCAGCAGCGATCGTAACGGGGCGTATTCGCCAAATGGGACGAGATGCGCCTTGTCGTAGCGGGCGACGATGTCGCCGTTGTCGTTCAGCGCCTCGATGCTGTTCCAAAAATTCTCGATTGGACCGGGGAGCGGGTTGGTCCGCAACGCGCCGGTAATCACATATCCGCCTTTTGGAGCGATTGATGCTATTGCCTCGCGCGCCGGCCTATCTCGGCCGAGCAGATAGGGGGTGGCCGCCTCGGGCCACAGGATCGCATTCAGTTTGTCGCGGGCTGGCGCTGCGCTAAGGTTGATGAGGCGCTGAAAATTGCCTTTTGCCGCTGCAGGCTGCCATTTCAAAGTTTCCGGAATCGAGGGCTGCACGAGGCGCAGCCAGGTGCCGGTCAGAACCGTGGGGGTCGTCAGCAACCGAACAGCCCCGCCCCCCGCCGGCACCAGGATCAGCAGCCCCGCCGCGATCGCCGGTCCCCAGCGCCGTACCGTCGACATCGGCCGCGGCCGCGGACTGCCGAGAAGAGCCAACAGCGAGGCCGCCAGGACGGTTATAAAGCTAAGCCCGTAAATGCCGAACACCGCCGTACTTTGCAGCACGGCCAGTGAACCCAGGAACCCGCCCGACCAAGTATACCCGACGAGGTTCCACGGCAGGCCGGTGAACAGATGGCCGCGCGCCCATTCGGCGGCACTCCAAGCAATCGCGAACGCGACGACCCGTGACGCCGGCAGAAGACGCAGCCGCCGGGTAAGCACGCTGGTTGCGAGCAGCGCCAGGCCGGTATAAATCGCAAACCCGGCCGGCAACCCGGCCGCGGCAAACGGGACGAGCCACCAAAACCGCGTAATGTCGACAAAGAGTGCGGCCGCGATCCAATAAAGCCCGGCGAGAAAGAAGCCAAAGCCAAAAACCCAGCCGAGCCGAAACGACGCGCCCTCGCTGGCGCTGCCGTCATCGAGCCATAACAGTCCCGGAAACGCGACTGCCAACAGCGGCGTCATGTCGATCGGCGGCATCGCGGCCGCCGCGGCGATGCCGAGCAAAAAAGCAAGCCCGTAGCGGCGGGCGCCGGTCAGTGCCGCGATATCGAGGGCGAGGCGGCAGAGCGGGGTGTCGACCCGGGAGCCGGGCTGGATGCGATAGATTACGCTTTCACGCATCGCCGCCTGCCGCCCGCCGCGATTGCGGTAGATGTCGAATGCGCAAGCGCTTGATGTGGCGAGGATCGGCTTCCAGCACTTCGAATTCGATGCCAGATGGATGGGTGATGACTTCGCCGCGCTTGGGCACACGTCCGGCAAGCGTCGAGACGAGCCCGCCGAGCGTGTCGACCTCCTCCTGATCGTCGCTCGGACGCAACTGGATGCTTTGGCGCTCTTCAAGCATCTCGATCGGCGTGCGAGCATCGGCAATCAAGGTCCCGTCGGCGCGCTCGATCAAGCTCGGCGCACCCGTCTCATCGTGCTCGTCTTCGATTTCGCCAACGATCTCTTCGATCAAATCTTCGATCGTCACCAACCCGTCGATGCCGCCGAACTCGTCGACGACCATCGCTATATGGGTGCGTGCCTGACGCATCTGTACCAAGAGTTCAAGGATCGGCAACGACGGCGCCACGAACAACGACTTGCGCAGCAGCGGTGCCAGCTGGGGCTGGCGCCGCTCGGCAACCGGCTGGACGATGTCTTTAACATGGATAAAGCCGACCACGTCATCGAGCGTCTCGCGATAGATCGGCACGCGCGAATGGCCTTGCTCGATCATGCATTTGACGACTTCGGGAAACGGCGTTTCGACGTCAAGAGCCACAATGTCGACGCGCGGGACCATGACGTCGGCGGCGGTTACATCATGACCCTTCAGAATGTTGCCGATCAGCACCCGTTCATGCGCGCCGAGCGAGTCACCGCCTTCGGGGGGGCGCTCCTCGATCATCTCGTCGATGGTCTCGCGAAGGTTTTCGCCATTGCGCTGCCGGCGAATGAGCCGCATCAGGCTGCGCAAACGTGCAAACGCCCGTTCCCGGTCGGGCTGGCCGCTACTTTCAGGCGGCTCGGAGGCGGTCATTGAGAAGTCGGCTAAGTCCCTTAATGCTCACATGGGGTCACGATAGGGATCTGCCACCCCCAACCCCGCCAATATTGACGTTTCGAGCGCCTCCATTTGCTTGGCCTCGGCCTCGGTCGCGTGATCATAGCCAAGCAAATGCAGCACGCCGTGGACGACCAGATGGCGAAAATGGTCGCTAAAAGGTTTGCCCTGCTGTTGCGCTTCGCGCGCCACAGTCTCGTAAGCAAGCGACACATCGCCGAGGAGCCACGGCGCGCCGGCGGGCAGCGGCGTCCCCGGCTCCCAGCCGGGAAAGGCGAGGACGTTGGTTGGCCGATCGATCCCCCGCCAGTCGCGGTTGAGTGGCCGTTGCTCGGCATCGTCGACGAGTCGGATTCCAAGTTCGACGCGCTCGACAGGAGCGCCCGCGGTCTCGCGCGCGCCGCCCGCCAGCGCCCGTCGGGCAGCAAAGCGGGCCACCTCGGCGGCATCAGGCAAGGTATCTCGCCACCCCGCGCACAGCACTGCGACCTCGATCGACTCATTGGCCTTGCTCACCGCGCGGCGGCGGCCGCGGGTCTGCGCGCTTCGTAGGCGCGCACGATGCGGGCTACGAGATCGTGGCGCACCACGTCGCGGTCGGTGAAGCGGATCACCGCGATGCCGTCGACCTCGGCCAGAGTTTCGAGGGCTTCAGCCAGACCCGAGCGGGTTTCCAGTGGCAGATCGACCTGGCTCGGATCGCCGGTCACGACCATTCGCGACCCCTCCCCGAGCCGGGTCAAAAACATCTTCATCTGCATCGGCGTCGTGTTCTGCGCCTCGTCGAGTA
>DASXMC010000527.1:0-6555 GCA_036495885.1 Allostellaceae bacterium
ACGGGTAAACGGGTCAACTAAGAAAACGTTTCGCAGTGCTTTTCACAATACCAATTGCGGGCACCAATCTCAGGATGCTTGCCGCTACTCCCTCGTATGAAAGGTGTATTTGCAGCTTGGAGACGTGATATGGGCGGTGACATTGTTTCCTTGAATATGTCCGGTCATACTCACTTGGCCTGTGCGCAAGAGCCGAGAGGCCCGAATTGTTCCGTTTTCATCAACTTGGCCAGCCAATATTGTGTCGAAGCGAGGACCATATTTAAATCGGACTTGGCCTCCTGATATCCTTAGAGGATAAAGCGCACCCAAAGGAGGCTGGGTACAGTCGCCGCTGATAACTTTCGTAAGTGTAAGTTGGCCCATATACTGCCCATCAAACCTGGTCGGGGGCCCCTGGGCCCAGGCGACATTCCCTAGCGCCGCGCCGAGCAGGAGGCTCACTCCGAGGCATTTCAACATTGCGTCTCTCCCCGTTTCAGAATAGCCGTCTCTTTTTACGACCCTCCCCCCGCGGGAGACCGGAGACCTTTCCCCAAGCGTCAGACCCATACCAATACCGGTCGAATGTGTCCGCGGCCAGTGTGCGATGGCGGATCGCCTGTTGCGGGAAAGGATGAGAACAGGCAGGCTGCGATCTTAGCCGCAGCAAAAATCGAGGGAGAACGCCGATGCCTGCCGCGATCCGCAATGTCGCTCGTGAAAAGCTCGAAGAAGGGGCGCTCTCGCTCGGCGTCGGCATCCGCATGACGCGCAGCGTCGAGATCGCCAAGGCGATGGCGGTGGCCGGCTTTGACTGGCTGTTTTTAGACATGGAGCATGGTGTGATGTCGCTCGAAGCCTGCGCGCAGATCGCGACCGCAGCACTCGACGCCGGCATCGCCCCGATCGCACGGGTCCCGAACGGCGAGTACGCGATTGCCACCCGCGCCCTCGACAATGGCGTGCTCGGCATCGTGATGCCGCATGTCGATAGCGCCGCCGAGGCGCGCGAGGTGGTCGACCGGCTCAAATATCCACCAATGGGCCACCGCTCGATGGGCGGCATCGGGCCGCATTACGGATTGCAGTCGGCGAGTTCGGCCGAGGCCGCTAGTGCGCTCAACGCCGCCAATATGACGATCGTGATGCTGGAGACGCCGACCGCGATCGCCAATGCCGAGGAAATTGCGGCGGTGCCGGGGGTCGACGTGCTGCTGATCGGCACCAACGATCTGTGCGCCGAGATCGGCATCCATGGCGAGTTCGGTCACGACCGGGTCGTCGACGCCTATCGCCGGACGATCGCCGCCGCAAAGAAGCACGGCAAGTTCTCGGGCATGGGCGGCATCTATAGTGAGGCGCTGATGGGGCGCTATATCGAGATGGGTGCGAGCTTTGTTCTTGGCGGCCAGGACGCCTCGTTCATGGCGGCTGCCGCGGCGCAGCGCAGCGCCTTCCTGCGCAAACTTCCCGTCGGCTAACTGGCCAAGGGCTTTGCCCTCGATATCCCTGCCTCTCGGCGCCCAAAGCCCTCCCCCTCGATGGGGGAGGGCGTGCTACAGCCAATGAAACCAAAATTTCGGTCAGCCCCCCATAACCGACTAAGAGTAGCCGCGGCGCTGGCGCTCGACCTGCATATTGGCGAGAAACGGCACCAGCGGGTGGACGCCGAGTGCGACGATGGCACGGATGTCGAGGGCGACGAGTGCTGCATGCTGCGCGGTCGTCAGCGGAAAACGGCCGGCATAAGCGACAGGATCGGCGAGAAAGGCCTCACGGCCGGCCCGCGTCATAGGCGAGGCCTTACAGGGCGTGGGGCAGCATTGCCCCGCCGATCACGCTTGACATCACCGCCATTTCTCCCGAATCGATCAGCAACCGATATTAGGCGGCTCGCGCCCGCCGCGTGAGCGCCAAAACGCCTGTCGAGGAACGCCGCGATGCCGTCTGCCGCCGACGATCCGCACATCGACCGGACCGGCTCGGACCGGCCCGAAGCTCCTTTTGCCGCGCCCTCCGCCGACGCGCCGGCGGCCGACGCACCCGCGTCCGCGCAGGACAGCACGTCCCCGATTGCTGCCGGCGGCGACGGCGCCGAGTCTGACGCCGCGCCCCTGGGCGAACCGCATCGGCGCCGACGCCGACGCCGGCGCGGCCCGCCGCGAGAATTCGGCCCGGCCTCGCCCGGCCCGGCGGCAGCGCAACAAGCGGCGGGCGAGGGTCGGGCCAGCGCCGCCGCAACCGCCGGAGCCGCAAGCACCGAACTCTGGGCCGGGGACCAGACAAGCAGCGACACGGCGAGCGGCGATCAGGCGGCAATCCAGCCGGCCGCCGGCCCCGGGGCACCGCATGACGGCGACCTGGGCGACCGCCCGCATCGCCGCCGACGCCGCCGGCGACGGCCGCCGCCGAGCGCGCCGACAGCGGCTCCCGGCGGCCTGGGGTCGGCACTGCCGGCCGTCGACACCGCGGCCACGGAAGCTGAAGCCGACAGTGGCGCGGCAGAGGACGCCGTTGCGGGTGGTGCGGATGCCGAGCCGAGCTCGGGACGCGGGGTCCTCCGGCTGCGGCGGCCGGTGCGCGGCCGGCGGCAGCTGCCGCGGCCGCCTGGCCTGCAACGCGGGTTGGTGCAGCCGGCCCCGTCCGAGGCTGGCGATTTGCCTACGAGCGGCACCGCCGTTGCCGACAACAATGGCGCCGCTAGGCCGCGCCCGGAGGGCGAATTTCCCCGCCGCCGGCGACGCCGGCGACCGCCGCCGCGTCCCGGTGAAGCGGGGCCGACGGGGGAAGCTCAATCCGCCGCAGCGGCGCCGCGTCAAGCCAACCGCCCGCCGCGCAGCCGCGGGGGCTACCGTGGTCCAGGCGAGAGCCGAACGGACGGCGCACGGCAGCAGCACGAACGCGGCGGCGAGGCGCAAGCACGCGGGCCGGGTCCGGGACCGCGTGAGCGCGAGCCCGGCGCGCCGGTGCTGCGCGAACGCAGCGACGGCACGGCGCGCGGCCGCCCCGGGGGCCAGCGCGGGGGCGAGCAGCGTGGCCGCCGGGGGCGCGACGCCACACCGCGGCAAGTCGTGCAAAAGCTTTACGCGCTCGAAGCGATGGTCGATCGCGGCTTTGAGGATGTCCCGGACGAGGCGGAGGAAAGCGGCAGCCGCCGGGTGCATTGGACGATCGTCAAGCGCACCGTCGCCGACCAGAAGAGCGGCAAGGCGATGTCGGCGAGCTATGTGCTGCAGCGCGAGGGCGGCGAAACCGAGTTCCCCAACCTTGGCGCCGCCCGCGCCGCCGCCAACAAGACCATCATCCATCCCGAGAAGCTGACCATGTCAAAAGCCGAGCACGCCGCCGCCAAAAACACCAAGTGAGCACGCACGATTGCTTGCCGCTAAAAGGATGTCGCGTGGCGAGGATGTGTCGTCAAATTAGCGATATTGGTAGCCCTACGAAATCGTCTTGGCCGAGCGTGGCCCGGCCATCCACGAGACGCCACACAAGCCTTATCGGTTTCTCGTGGATGCCCGGGCCAAGCCCGGGCAAGACGGAATCTAATCTTTCCAATACCAATCTGCGGTCGAATTGACGACACGCCCTAGGTTGCGGCAGCGCCGTCGCGCAGCACGCGTCGGGCGATCGACCAGCGATGGACCTCGGAGGGGCCATCATAGATGCGGAACGGGCGGACCTCGCGGTAGAGGCGCGCCACGATCGTGTCGTCGGTGATGCCGAGCCCGCCCAGGATCTGCATGCTGCGATCGACGACTCGCCCGATCGCCTCCGAGCAGATCACCTTGGCCATGCTCGATTCGTGGCCGCCGCGGTGGCCTTGGTCGAGCACCCACGCGGCGTGCCAGATCACCAGCCGGCTGGTATGCAGATCCATCTCGTTGTCGGCGAGCATAAACCCGACCCCTTCGTGTTCGCCCAACGGCTTGCCAAAGGCGGCGCGATGCCGGGCGTAGTCGGTCGCGATGTCGTGCGCGCGGCGCGCGGCCCCGAGCCAGCGCATGCAATGCGTCAACCGCGCCGGAGCCAACCGCACCTGGGCGTAGCGAAAGCCTTCGCCGACCCTCCCGAGAACAGCACTCTCCGGCACGCGCAGCGCATCGAGCCGAACCACCGCATGACCGCCCGACATGTATTGATCGAGGGTATCGAGCACCCGCTCGACCCTGATGCCGGGCGCCGCCATCGGTGACAGAAACATCGTGGCGCCGGGCGGGCCGCCGGCATCGCCGTCGGTTTTCGCCATAATAATTGCGAACTCTGCACCGACAGCCCCGGTAATCAACCATTTCTCGCCGTCGATGACAAACTCGCCGCGGTTGCCATCCGCCGCGCGCCGCGCCGTCGTCTTCAGCATCGACGGGTCGGAGCCCGCGCCCGGCGCGGGCTCGGTCATCATAAAGCACGAACGGATGTCGCCCGCCGCCAGTGGCCGCAGCCAGCGCTCCTTTTGGCTCTCCGCGCCAACCTGCTCCAACAGGTGCATATTGGCCTCGTCGGGGGCCGAGCAGTTGAGCGCCACCGGCCCCAATGGAGAATAGCCGGCGGCCTCGAACACCACCGCCTTAGCGCGATGGTCGAGCCCGAGCCCGCCCCACTCGCGTCCGACATGCGGCGCCAGCAGCCCGGACCGGCCGCCGAGCGCCACCAGGTCACGGCGCAATTCGGGCGCCGGCCCGTGCGCCGTCTGCCGCGGGTCGCGCTCATAGGGAATGATTTCCTCGCGCACCAGGCGCTCCGTGCGCTCCTTGAGTTCGAGGAGTTCGCCGGACAGCGAAAAATCCATTACGGGGAAAAATCCATCGCGGGCTCCAACTTCGCCGCAGCCGAGGGGGTGCGGATCGGTATGGTTGGGCGCTCGGGCGGCGCCCGTCAAGCCGGCGGTAATTTGCGTAAATCGCATTTATTAATTGACATTGTTGCTAAATTGTGTTTATGGTTTGTTCCAACGCAGCTGCCCGGCGAAAACGGGGACCAGGAATTGACGGTTTCGCGGCAGAATTTACTGACGGGCTACAGATCGAGGGCGACGCGGGGAGCGGCCGCGCTCAGCGCTGGATTGTTTGGTTTAGGGGTGGAGAGAATGGCGATGCGCAACGGCGATGATCCCCAATCCTGCATCCGCGCAGCATTGCGGCGGCGACGGCGGATGCTCGGGCTGACGCAAGAGGCGACGGCGCGCCTGCTCGGCATGTCGCGGCTCACCTATCATCGGATCGAGAGCGGGGCGCGCCACATCCACTTCGCGGATCTCGCCGCAATCTGCGGGACGTTTAACTGCGCCCCCGGCGAGCTGTTGCAGGATAGCCAGCTCGCCGCCGCGTTTTCACGTGCCGCATCGGAACTTCTCGGCCACGGGGCAGGCTAGTTCGGGGAGGAGTGCTGCCCACGACCGCGGCGGATCCGCAGTTTCGTTGGGAACGCGATAGGGCCAGATCGCGAGCTTGCGATTCGGGGCGCCAGCGCCAGCGCCGTTCGCGCTGCACGACAATCCGGCATGCCTTGGGATCGAATCCTGCTGGCATAGCGGCGGAAGACCCCCGACCGGGATCAGCGGGTACGCCGGTTGCTTGCCTCAATGGCAAGGGCTGTAGTATCGGCTCGGCATGGTGCTGCGGATCGAGACGTTTAGTAACGCCACCGGCGGGAATACCCTCTACAAGGCCCTGACCCATCCGCACGCGGCGGGGCCGGCGCGAAAACTTGTCCGCTCGCTCGCCGAGAACGCCCCGATCGCGATTTGCGATCCGAGCGGCGCGACCGAGGCGTTTGCAGAGCTGTTCCCGTTGGCCGGCGTTCCGATCGTCGGCGTCTATGCCCAGGAGATCGAACGATTGGGCCGCCGCGTTCTCGGGCACCCGGCGGCGCCGGTAACCGAGCTTGCCCGATCGGGTGCCCGATCGGTTTTTGTCGCAGCCTTTGATGCGGCCGGGCTTTTGTCGCGGCTGGAGTCGTTTGTGCCGACGGGGGTGCGGATCTTCAGTCTCGACCTGATGCGGATCCCACCCGAACGCCTGACCCATCGCGGCAGATATCTCGATCCGCTCAACTTCGCAACCAATTTCGCTTTTTTTCGCGATACCGACCAGCTGCACACCCGGCTTGCGACCGCGAACTACTGGTCGGGCTACGGCGCCGGCGCCGTCATCTTTTGGCTGACTCTGTTCGGCGACGACGGCGAGGTTTTGGCCGAGTGGTGCGAGAGCTGCGGGCCCGCGGCCGCGGGAATCGTGCTCGACAGCCGCGAGATCCGCACCCGGTTTCGGCTCCCGGAATTCTGCGGCCAGTTGTTTGTGCACGTTGTCGGTGCGGCCGGCCACGACACGCTCAAATACGCGCTCGACACTTTTGGCAACGGCGCCGCCGATGGCGTGACAGCCGACGATCTGTCGCTGTCGGCGACCCACGACGCAAATGCCTGGCCGGCCGACCGCTATGCCGGTCTGCCCGGCCCCGCGACCGGCGAGCAGGTCGTCCTGTGGGTTCAAAACAGTCACCCGGTCGCGATCCCGGCCGGGGCGATTGGTTTGAACCGCATGGGCGACGAAACCGTGGTTCCGCTGGCCGAGC
>DASXMC010000528.1:0-3582 GCA_036495885.1 Allostellaceae bacterium
TTTTTTGGGCCAAACGCGGCGTCGCCGCCAAAGAAAACGTGCGGCAACGTCGATTGCATCGTCTTGGGATCGACTTTGGGCATGTCCCAGCGGTCGAATTCGATGCCGATGTCGCGCTCGATCCACGGAAAGGCGTTCTCCTGGCCGACCGCGATCAGAACGTCGTCGCAAAGGATATGAACATCGGGCTCGCCGCTCGGTACCAGATTGCGGCGGCCGCGATCGTCGTATTGCGCCTTGACCTTCTCGAACAAGACACCGGTCAGATCGCCGCGGTCATGGGTGAATTCTTTTGGCACCAGCCAGTTAAGAATCGGGATGCCCTCATGCATCGCGTCCTCTTTTTCCCACGACGAGGCCTTCATTTCCTCAAAGCCGCTGCGCACGACGACGGTAACCTCTTGGCCGCCGAGCCGGCGCGACGAGCGGCAGCAATCCATCGCCGTGTTGCCGCCGCCGAGCACGACGACGCGGCGGCCGATCTTGTCGATGTGGCCGAACGAGACGCTCGACAGCCAATCGATCCCGATATGGATGTTGGCCGCGACCTCGAAGCGGCCGGGGATATCGAGATCGCGCCCGCGCGGCGCGCCGCAGCCGACAAAGACGGCGTCCCAACCTTCCGCCAGCAGCGCTTTGAGACTCGTCACCGGCATGCCGAAATGCGCCTCCACCCCCATATCGAGGATCAGATCGACCTCTTCGTCGGTGACGGTTTCGGGCAGCCGGAAGCGCGGGATCTGGGTGCGCATCATGCCGCCACCCTTGGCGTCGCCGTCGAACATCACGCAATCATAGCCAAGAGGCATCAGGTCGCGGGCGACGGTCAGCGAGGCCGGCCCGGCGCCTACCAGGGCGATGCGTTTGCCGTTTTTCTCGCGCGGGATCTTTGGCAGAAACGGCCGGATGTCACCCTTGTTGTCGGCGGCGACGCGCTTTAATCGGCAGATCGCGACCGGTTCCTTTTCGACGCGGCCGCGGCGGCACGCCGGCTCGCACGGCCGGTCGCAGGTGCGCCCGAGAATGCCGGGAAAGACGTTTGACTCCCAATTGACCATGAAGGCGTCGGTGTAGCGCCGGTCCGCGATCAGCCGGATGTATTCCGGCACCGGGGTGTGGGCGGGACATGCCCACTGGCAGTCAACGACCTTGTGAAAGTAGTCGGGATTACGAATATCGGTCGGCTGCACTAGGGTCCTCCTGGCGGCGGGCATGGTCCGTCACGCCATGGTTCCGCGCTGCTCACAGTTATATCCGGATCGCCGATAACCGGATGGCCGCGGCATGCGTGCCACAGGCTGTTTCGCGCCAGCTTTATAATCGTCGCGACGGGACGCGTCATCCGTTGCTTTGCCTGGAAACGGCATGTGACCCGTGCTTGTACCGCGTGCCTGCGACAGCTTGCCTCATCTGTGCGCCAGCTGCAACCGTCGCGGCGCAGCGCCGATATGGGTCGATCACCGGCTCTTTCCACCTCGCCGCGGTGCCTTCGATGCAACGCTGATTTGCCTGGGGTGCAACCGTTTCACTAACCAATTTGATCTCTGCAGATCAGGCCTGCGGGCCATTACTGCGTTGAAACCGGTTCGCGTGTGCCTTCATCAAGGGCATGCGCTTGGTTATAGTAGCCCCACACAGAGCAGTATTCAACCAAAACGGGTAGCGCATATCATGAACCGACCTCGACAGTGGGCGATCGCGGTGACCGGGATCGCCTTCTTGAGCGCGGCGTGCGCCGGTTCGCAGGCCGAGTCGCCGGCGCAGAATGATCTGCTGGCACAGGCGGGATTTGTGCGCCGGGACGTCGATAGCCAGGAACGGCTGGCAGCGCTCAAGGTCCTGCCGCCGCACCAGTTTGTGGTGCGCAGATCGAGCGGCAGCGTGAAATACATGTATGCCGACCCGAATGTTTGCGGGTGCATCTATGTCGGCGGTCAGCGCGCCTACAACCAATACCGGCAGATGATGGCTTCGCGGGTCCAGGACACCCAGATCCGGGCGATTTTGAGCACCGCCCCTTTGCCGGGAGAACAGGGGCTCTAAAAACCGCGGCTTCCGATCGGCCGCGCGCTCGATGCCGACACTGGATCGAGGCGGCCGGAAGTCCGACATTTGACGGCGTGCAACCTGCGACGAGATCGACGTGAGCGAAAACCCGTTCTTCGAAACCTGGGACACGCCATTCGGCATGCCGCCGTTCGACCGCATCCTACCGGAGCATTTTGGGCCGGCCTTCGATCGGGCAATGGCCGAGCACCTGGCCGAAATCGCCGCGATCACCAGGGCATCTTGGCCGCCGAGCTTTGCGGATACGATCGAAGCCCTGGAGCGCAGCGGACGCTTGCTCGACCGGGTCAGCCGCGTCTTCTCAAACCTTGATTCCAGCAACACCAACCCGGCCCTCGAAGCGATCGCTCGCGACTTTGCGCCAAAGCTGGCGCAGCATCAGATGCGCATCGCGCTCGATCCGGCGTTTTTTGCACGCGTCGCCGACCTCTATGCGCGCCGCGACGAGTTGGGGCTGGCAGAAGACCAGATGCGCCTCCTCGAACGCCGGCATTTACGCTTTGTGCGCGCCGGTGCCCTGCTTGGGCCCGACCAAAGGAATCGTATGGCCGCGATCACCGAGCGGCTCGCGACATTGCACACATTGTTTGGCCAAAACGTGCTGCATGACGAGCGCGAATGGCAATTGGTGCTGGATGCGGCCGAGCTCGACGGCCTGCCCGATTTTGTCCACGCTGCTGCGGCGCAAGCCGCCGAGGAGCGTGGCCTCGGCGGGCATTATGTGATCACCCTGGCGCGCTCGTCGATCGAGCCGTTTTTGACCTTCTCCGCCCGCCGCGATCTGCGCCGCGCCGCGCATCAGGCGTGGACCGCACGCGGGACCCATCCCGGAACCGCCGACAACACATCGATAATTCGCGAGATCATGGCATTGCGCGCCGAGCAGGCGCGGCTCCTCGGCTATGCCAATTTTGCCGCGTATCGGCTCGATGATTCGATGGCGAAGACCGAAGACGCAGTCGAAAAAGTACTGCTGCAGGTTTGGGCCCCGGCGAAGGCAAAGGCCCGCGAGGAACAGGCCGCTCTCGCGGCGGCGGCGCATGCCGAGGGGCTCAACGAACCGATCGAGCCATGGGATTGGCGTTATTACGCGGAGAAGGTCCGCCAGGCTCAATACGATCTCGACGAAGCCGAGGTGAAGCCATACTTCGTGCTGGAGAATATGGTGCAGGCGGCGTTCGATACGGCGGGCCGCTTGTTTGGGCTAAGCTTCACCGCCCGTCCTGACCTCCCGGTCTACCATCCCGATGTCCGGGCCTGGGAGGTCCGCGACGAAGCCGGCGCCCATGTCGGGCTTTTTCTGCACGACAATTTCGCCCGTCCCGGCAAGCATTCCGGCGCCTGGTCGAGCCGCTACCGCGACCAGCAGAACTTCGATGACTTAGTGACCCCGATCGTCGTCAACAACAACAATTTCTCCAAGGGAGATCCGACGTTACTGAGCTTTGACGACGCCGAAACCCTGTTCCACGAATTCGGCCACGGCCTTCACGGGCTGTTGAGCCGGGTGCGATA
>DASXMC010000529.1:0-2438 GCA_036495885.1 Allostellaceae bacterium
TGTCAGAATAACGGGAATAAATCATGCGTTTAACGGGAATTCGCTGCGCTTAACCGGGAAATGCGGATTCATCGACGACATCCGACCGATAACGCTCGGCCGGGCCAATCGGCGGCGGGCCATCTGCTCCAATCCGAGCAAGTATGCCCGCATCATGTGGCGCGATGATGGCGCGCATACCGCCGCCCTCCCTGCTTCTGGTGACAGCGGCGGAAGCCGTGCCGCTGGCGGTCACCACGGATTTCATTGCGGGCCGACCAGAGGCGATCCGATGAAGCAATATAGTTGCCTGCCGGGCAGCTTAGCACATCACCCAGTTTCTGGCGCGCTCATTTCGCGGCATGCTCTCTGAGCAGCATCTGACCGTAGGGCACCATCGCGGCGACGCGGCTCGCAGCGGTGTGGGTCAGCACCGTCATCACATCGCGGCGGATCTCCTGCAACGGATCGCCATCATAAACCGAGCGCGCGCCGGAGAGTTCGCATAGCTTGTCGATGGCCCAGGCAACCTGGTGCTGGGCATAGGTCATGTCGCGGCGGGCGCGCAAGGCCTCCGCCTCGGTAATCCTGCGCCCGGAGGAAACCTCGGCAGTGCTCTCTTCGCGCCCGATGTGCAACAGCAGAGTCGCCGCGTCGATCGCCGCGGCAGCCTCGCCAAGCGTAATCTGGACAAATTCGGAATCGGCGAGCCGCCGCACCCCTCGCGACACCCGCCCGGCGAAGGAGCGGCAGGCGGCGTTGAGAGCGCGCTGGCCGAGAGCAATCGGCACCGGCGGCAGCGAGTACGACACGAGATAACCGCGCGGCGCGCGCAAGACCGGGTAGTCGGGATGCACCTCGGCCCCGGGCGGGGTCCCGGCAAAGAGGTCGGCAACCATCACGACGCGATGCTCGGGGACAAAGACGTCGCGCAGGATCAGCGACTTCGAACCGGTGCCGAGCAGCCCCAGCACCTGCCAATCGTCGTCGATTTCGATCTCGGTGAGCGGCACCAGCAGGTAGGCGATCGTCCGCGGATCGCCCATTTCCCCGAGAAAGGCGCCGATGATCGCCCACTGCGCATAATCGCAGCCGCTCGAGAACGTGAACCGGCCGCTGAGCCGCCAACCCCCCGCCACCCGCTTGGCGGCGGCGCGCGGCGCCAGCGAAGACGAGGCGACTGCCTCGGGGTCGTCGCCCCAGACATCGATCTGCGCCCGTTCGGGATACTGCGCGATGATCCACTGATGCTCGGCCAACACCGCATAGACCCAGGCCGAGGAGGCGCAGCCCCAGGTCAATTCCTCGACGATGCGCGAGAACAGGCTGAACCGGCCCTGCATCCCGCCAAACCGGCGCGGCTGCAGGATGCGCAGGATGCCGGCGCCACGATACTCGGCGATCGTCTCCGCCGGGAGCTTGCGCGCCGCCGCTGCGGCCGGCGCCCGCTCGGCAAGATTCGGGATCAGTTCCCGTGCGCGCTCCAGCAGTGCCCGCTCGCCATCAGGCAACGCGCTGTCGTCACCGGAACGCGAAATATCACCAAAGTGCCGTGCCCCTGGGCCGTCGGGCATCTATTCCGCCGTTGTCGATGGTTGATCGCGTGCCAGCGTGCATCGGCGATGACCTGGAAACAAGAGCCCGCATCGGCATCACTTCGGACGATTGTTACAGCTCTTGTTCGCCATACCGACGAAGGCTGGTGCCACCCCCACTATGGGTCCGCACCCTCGAGTGTGTTAAGAAAGTGCCGGGGATCGTCATTCCGGGATGCCCCTTGGGCGGGCCCGGAACCCATGAAAACGGCGCTCGCCCTGTTTTTCAAGCGTGGTGTGCTTGGGTTCCGGGCTCGCGGGCGGGTGCCCGCACCCCGGAATGACATCACTTCAATTTTCGGCACACGCTCCCTTGTCGGGAAGGCGATGCAGATGATGGATCCCTCCGCTAGCGTCCGATGGCGTAGCCCTGCATGCCGCGGGGGTTGGCGCCGGCTTTGAGGATCATGCCGTCCGGCGTGTTTTCGCGAGCGCAGCCGCAGAGCCGGCCCTCCGACCACGGCCCGCCGATGACGAGGCAATGGCCGCGCTCGGCCAGCGCTGTTTGTGTCGCCTGCAGAAACCGCCCCTCGAGCGCCAACCGGCCCGGCTGGGCGGCGCGCGGATAGAACGAACTCGGCTGGTGCTCGGTGTGAAAGGCCGGGCAGTCGATCGCTTCCTGCAAATTCATGCCGTGATCGACATGGTGCAGCAGCATCAGCGTCGACCACTGATCCTGCTGGTCGCCGCCCGGGGTGCCGAACGCCATGTAAGGCTCGCCATGCCTGAACGCCATCGACGGCGACAAGGTGCTGCGCGGGCGCTTGCCGGGGGCGAGGCTCGCCGCCAGCCCCTCTTCGAGCCAGAACATCTGCATTCGCGTGCCGAGGCAGAAGCCGAGTTCGGGGATGACCGGCGAGCTTT